>CAJXXJ010000026.1 GCA_913062745.1 uncultured Phaeodactylibacter sp. | reverse complement strand
GTGCACAATTCCGGTAAAGAGCCGGCCGTCCTTCAGTGGGACCTCGCTGATGCTTAGCCGGATAGGGAAGAGGCGGCCGTCTTTTTTCTTTCCGGATACTTCTCTGCCTATTCCGATTATCTTAGCTTCGCCGGTGCGCATATAGCGCTGAATGTAAGCATCGTGCTGCTGAGCGTGCGGACTGGGCATGAGCATATTGATGGAAGCACCAATGAGGTCTTCCTTCGCATACCCGAATAGCTCGGCAGCTGCCGGGTTGGCCATCTGGATAATCCCCTCTTCATCAATAGTGATGATGCCATCTGTAGCGGAATCGAAAACCGCTTTCAGCTGAAGGGACGCTTCGGTATTTGTTGGATGGGATGACAAACTCAAATCCTGTCTCATTATTGGCTTAAGCACTGATAATACTCCGGCACCGCTGATGCAATCGAGGTACTTACGTCATGCATATAATATGCCGCAAGTTAGAAAGCCGGCCGGGCGGCAAGGGATGACAAATGTCACCCCCTGTGTTTGATTCTTGTCATGGGGGGCTGCCCGGGAAGCCGCGAAATTATGGTCAAGCATTATAAATTCTAATCTCCTTCTATGAATAAGCTTTTGGTGCCAACCGATTTTTCGGAAAATGCAGATAATGCGCTCCGGTATGCAATCGAGTTGGCCAATGAGTTTGGCAGCAGCGTCACCTTGCTGCATACCTACACCGTCAGCAGCACCGCCGGCATGTTCGTCTCCGTAGAGTCCTTCATCAAAAAAGATGCAGCCGAGGAGTTGCTCCGCCGCGTCCATCAGATGGAACCGCGCCTCCGGGACGGCAGTCCGTTATCCACACAGTTGCTCCGTGGTGGAACAGCACAGGTCATTGCCGACTTGGCGGACGGTCAGGGTTACGACCTCATCATCATGGGCACGCAGGGGGCGTCCGGCCTGCGGGAAATATTCCTGGGCAGCACGACTAACGCTGTGATCAATGAGGCGGATACGCCGGTGCTCGCCATTCCCAGCGGGCACAGTTACCAGCCGATAAAAGAAATTGTGTTTGCCGTGGATGACGAGGGCATCGGCCACGCTGGCATACTGAAGCCGTTGGTGCGCCTTTCGAAGCAGCTGCAGGCGCCCGTACGGATATTTCACCAGGCGCTGGACTTTGATCGCGATGGCATTGACCCATCGGTAGACCTTTTTCTGGATGAGGTGGAGCACTCGTTCCACTATGAGCTGGACCGAGAGGATATCAACCAGAGCATCAACGATTTTGTAGCTTCCACGCAGGCGCAAATGCTGTGTATGCTGCGCCGCAAACGGGGGTTCCTGGAGGAGGTGTTTCACAGCAGCGCTTCCACCAAGGAGGTCTTTAACAGCCCGGTGCCGCTGCTGGTGTTGAAGGATTAGTGGGTTTGGTCAAAGTTTTCGGCGATCCGGAGGAGCAGCGTGATGTCTTCAAAAAACTCGCGGACCAGCTCGAAACTCAAGTTGGAGCGTAGCAGATGCGGCTCCAGAAGGTCCTTTTCTTCTGTGACAGCCGCATAGATTTCCTGATCGTCAAAGGAGAGGTAAATCTCCTTTCCGGTCTGTAAGCGGTACTCCACAAGTGCTTCCTGCATGGGCATGGAAAGGATGCCGGCTACCTTGGTGTCAGTAGTAGCGTAGGTCATGAATGCTTCCCGAAACTCATCGTTGAGGATTTCGTAATCCATATTTACGCCTCCATCCCAGTTGAACGCTTTGATAGAGGTGAAAAGCCGGTTGCGGTGCGCCCGCGGCCAGACGATCAGCCTGCCTTCTGCTTCTTCGGGAAAGGTGGCGTGCAGAAATACTCCGTTGAAAACAGTGCGTAGCCCCGACTGCACCGGCGAGGTTTCTTCCACCACCAGCTCGCTCATTTCGAAGCGCATTTCCCCTACCTTGCCGGTGATGTAGTCTTCGCCCCGGTACACTGCCGGCTTTACCGCAAAAATCTGGCTTTCCATAAAACGCTCCCGGCTGATGCTGCCCTTAGCATCGTACCGCAGTGGCTCCGAAGGGTCAAAGTTGATGCCATCGTCTATAAAGTCGAGCAGCAGATTCATGACATTGGGCTTGAAGGTGAGGCGGAAACGCTGTATGCGGTAAAAAAGGTAAAATACGTACAGCCCGATCGGGATGCTGAGGAAAAGCGTAAGCGCCAGCAGGTCGATGTAGAATTCAAAAAGAATGAGGGCAAACAGGATGATGCCGGAGAAGGCCAGCAGCCGCAGCAGCCGTATGCGGTGCCGTTCCATCCGGAGCAATTCCGGATGAATCGTGTGGTTGTAGTATTTTCGGAACTCGTGCAGGCGGTTCATTCGGATGCGGTTGAAGCTCGGGCCGGTACCAGCCCTTATCCGCCGGTGTGGCCGGCGTGGTGCGAAATATAGCGTATTACCGCGTAATTTTCTACCGGTTCGGAAATGCTTTGCAGGCCGGCCGCCCTTCTGCCGGCATCGGCTGCTGCTGCAATCCCCCGAAGAAAAGGCCGGTTTCATCCGCCCACCGGACCAACCATTCTGCGCTGTACGGCCTCTATTAAGGCGGCAAGCTTGAACAATTGCCCGAAAAAGCATAATTTTGCACCCTTATGAAAAAGACACTTTTTATCGCCGTAGTTGGTTTAGTGATGCTTGCCTCGTCCTGCAAGAGCGAGTTTGAGAAAATCCGCTCCAGTGGAGAGGCCAGCCTGATATATGACAAAGCGCTGCAGTACTACGACGATCAGGAGTACCAGAAAGCGCAGACGCTGTTCGAGATTATCATCAGCAGCTACCGGGGCAGAAAGGAAGCGGAGGAGATTTACTTTAAGTATGCCTACACTTACTACCATCTGCAACAGTATATACTGGCCTCTTACTATTTTAAGAACTTCAGCAATACCTACTCCACAAGTGAGATGCGGCAGGAAGCAGACTTCATGTCTGCCTTTTCCAATTACCAGCTGTCGCCGACTTTCCGCCTGGACCAAACCTACACCCGTAAAGCCATTGATGAGTTTCAGCTCTTCGTCAATACCTACCCGGACAGCGACAAAGTGCCGCAAATCAACCGGCTGATCGACGAGATGCGGTCCAAACTGGAGGTAAAAGCCTTCAAATCCGCTGAATTGTATTTCGACCTGCAGGACTATCAGGCTGCAATACAGTCGTTTGAAAATGTGTTAAAAGACTTCCCGGATTCCGAAAATGTGGAGGAAATCCGTTATATGACTATACGCTCTGCCTTTCTGCTGGCAGAAAACAGCTTCGTTGAGAAACAATTCGAGCGCTACGCCGATACCGTTCAGCGTGCCAAAGAATACCTGAACCGCTACGAAACAAGCGGCTATCAGAACGAAGTGAAGCAGATGTTGTTAAAATCAGAGAAACAATTAAAAGACCTCGAAGATGTCAGATATCAAAACCAAAGTGCAGGGACTGGATCCTAATGTGCGCGCCCGTGACGTACACGGCATGGCTTCCAACACCAATAATGTATACGAAGCCCTCGCTATCATCACGAAGCGTTCCAAGCAACTTGCCGTAGACCTGAAGCACGAGCTGCATCAGAAGCTGGACGAGTTTGCTGTATCCTCCGATGCTATTGAGGAGGTCAGCGAGAACAAGGAGCAGATTGAAATCTCCAAGTTCTACGAGCGCCTGCCTAACCCGGTGATCATCGCTACGGAGGAGTACCTCAACGGCGAGCTGTACCACCGCTACAATAAGAAAGAAGAAGATTTCTAGGCAAAACCTTTGCCAGTATGCCCCGTATTGAGCGCCTGCTGCAGGAGTGGCTGTTTTGCCCTCCGTTCTGCGGCAGGCGCTGAAAGCGGGGCTAATTTTATTTCACTACATGCCTACACTGCAGGGGAAAAAGATTTTGCTGGGCATCACGGGCAGCATTGCTGCCTACAAGTCTGCTTTGCTTACCCGCCTGCTCATCAAAGCCGGCGCTGAGGTACAGGTGCTTATGACACCGGCCGCTACTTCCTTCATCAGCCCGCTTACCCTGTCCACCCTTTCCCGCCGCAGCGTTTATACGCAGGTATCTTCAGAAGATAGCTGGAATAACCATGTCGATTTGGGGCTGTGGGCAGATGCAATGATTATTGCGCCCCTCACTGCTACTTCGCTGGCTAAGCTGGCTAACGGCCTTGCAGACAATATCCTCACTGCGGTCTATCTCTCCGCACGCTGCCCCGTCTTTTTCGCTCCGGCAATGGACCTTGATATGTGGATGCACCCTTCCACACAGCAAAACGTAAAGCAGCTGCAAACGTATGGCAACCACCTTATTGACGTAGAAGAGGGCGAGCTGGCCAGTGGCCTCAGCGGTGCCGGCCGCATGGCAGAGCCAGAGCATATCGTGCAGGCGCTGAACCGTTTTTTTAACCGCAGCCTATCCATGAGTGGCAAGTCGGTGCTCATCACCGCCGGCCCCACTTACGAACCCATTGACCCTGTGCGCTTCATCGGCAACCATTCCAGCGGTAAAATGGGCATTGCTATAGCAGAAGAAGCCGCTGCCCGTGGAGCTTCCGTCACCCTCATACTCGGCCCTTCGGCTCTGCAGCCAGAGAGCGAAAGCATCAGGCTGCATCGGGTAACCACTGCCCGGGAAATGTATGATGCCGCTATGGCCGCGTTTCCTGCGTGCGATGTAGCCATCATGGCTGCTGCCGTCGCTGACTACCGCCCGGCTACCGCAGCAGAAGAGAAAATCAAGAAAAAAGGCGACCACCTGGAACTTCAGCTGGTCAAAAACCCGGACATCGCTCTTACCCTCGGCCAAAGCAAAACGCCCGGGCAGTACCTGATCGGCTTCGCTCTGGAAACGCACAATGCGGAAGCCCATGCCCGTGGTAAGCTGCAGCGCAAAAACCTCGATTTAATCGTGTTGAACTCCCTGCAGGATGAAGGTGCCGGGTTTGGGCACGATACCAACAAGGTCAGCCTGATCCGGGCAGGCAATAAGACCCGGGAATTAGAGTTAAAAACTAAGCGGGCAGTAGCTGCTGACCTGCTGGATGAAATCGAATCCCTTTTTACCGAAAAAAATTAGCTTTATGCGAACGCTGTTGTTACTCGGTGTACTGCTTGGTATGGCTCCTTTCTCTATGAATGCACAGGAACTCAACGTTACTGTACGGACCAATACTCAAAAACTGCAGCAGGCGGACCCCAAGGTCTTCGAAACCCTCAGGCAGGAAGTGGCTGACTTCATGAATAACCAAAAGTGGACAGATGACGAGTTTCAGCCCGAAGAGCGCATCGAGGCGACTATCCTGATTACCGTGCAGGAAGAAATTTCGCCCATTGCTTTTAAAGCGGACTTCGCCATACAGGCTTCCCGTCCGGTATACGGCTCTGATTACGAAACGCCGCTGCTCAACTACATCGACAAAAACGTCACTTTCGTTTACGAGCAGTTCCAGCCTATTCAATTCGCGAAGAACCGCTTCAACGACAATCTCTCCTCGGCACTAGGCTTTTACGCTTACGCAATCCTTGCGCTGGACTACGATAGCTTTTCGCCCTTCGGCGGAGAAGAGCACCTGCAGACCATGCAGGAAATCGTTAACACCGTGCCGGAATCACAGGCAAGCGCTAATCCCGGCTGGCGCGCTATCGACGGGGACCCGAGCCGTTATTTCCTGATGGAAAACCTCAACTCCCCACGGGTACGCGACTTCCGCCAGGCCTGGTACGAATACCACCGGCAGGGGCTTGATGTAGCGGCTAATGATGTAGGCACTTCCCGCGCCATCATCGCCGCTGCCCTGGAACAGGTCAAAGCTGTAGACCGGGCCTATCCCAACTCTATGATTATCCAGATTTTTTCAGATACCAAATCGGAGGAAATCCGGGAAATCTTTAAGCTGGGCGACCCTCAGCAAAAGCAAACCGTCATCAATGTGATGACGACTATAGACGCAACCAACGCCTCCACTTACCGGGCTATCAAATAAACCCGCAGGGGCGGCGGCCGAGGTCAATTATTAAGATTACGAAAGGCATTGCTAACATGATGATACGTTCCCTTGTCGCCTCGCTTCTGTTGCTGGGCGGCTTTTCCTGTTTACACGCACAAAAAGCGACCGCTCCGGCGAGCATCGAATGGGGCGCCGCGTACAACGAACCCAATAATTCCACCATCACAAAGGTGGTGGATGTCGGCCCCGACTATTACTATCTGCTTCGGCAAAAACAGGCAGGCACCTTCAGCCACCCCAAAGCATTTCTGGAGCGCTACGATGGCGAACAGCTGCTGCAGCGCTCTCAGGAGCTGCAGCTGAAGTACAAAGGCAATCGCCGCCGCTTCGAGGATATGGTGAAACTCAACGGGCAGTTTTATTTCTTTACCAGCTTCCTGAACGAGGCACAGCGCATGAATTACCTTTTCTTTCAGACGCTGAACCAAAAGATGATCCCCTCCGGCAACGTAGTGAAAATTGCCGAAACGCCCGCACCCAATCAGGCGCGCCCGGGGCGCTTTGAGATTGCTGTATCGGAGGACAGTACCAAAGTGTTTATCTTCAGCCAGCTCGACAGCAAAAAGCGGGAGCCGGAGCGTTTTACCTTCCGGATTTTCGACAATCAGCTGCAGTTGATCTGGAAAAAGGATATTATCCTGCCTTACAGTGAGCAGCAGTTTGAAGTGGAAGATTATAAATTCGACGAGGCCGGGAATGTATTCCTGCTAGGCAAACAATACCTGAGCGGCACACGCGACAGCCGGGGTGGAATACCCAATTATCAGTACATCATCCTGGCTTACACCAAAAACGGCGAAGACAAACACGAGTATCAGATAGGCATGAAGGACCGTTTTATTACGGACCTTACGTTTAAGATGGGCAACGATGGCAAGCTGGTCTGCGCCGGTTTTTACTCCGAGCAGGACGCCAACTCCGTGAAAGGCACCTGTTTTTTTAATCTCGACCTGGAGCAGAAGAAAGTATCCAACGTCCGCTTTTCAGAATTTGACTTTGAATTTCGGGCACAGGGGCTGGGCAGTGGCAGCTCCCGGCGCGCTGCCCGGGCTGAGGGAGAAGACAACCGCGACCGGGAAGCAGAACTGCGGCAGTATTCGCTGGATAAGCTGATCCTGCGTAGTGACGGAGGGGCCGTCCTTATCGCCGAGCAGTACTTCGTGCTGGAGCGCTTCAGAAATAATTTTGCACAAAACCGCTTCTTCCGGTGGGATCCCTTCTTTTACGACCCTATGATGATGAACAACCAACAGGTCGACTACGTCTTCAACTACAATGACATCATCGTGGTCAACATCCGGCCCGACGGCTCCATAGAGTGGTCGGCGCGCATACCCAAGCTGCAGCGCACGCTGAACGACGGCGGTTATTACTCTTCGTATGCGATGGCTGTAGTCCGGGACCGCCTCTTCTTCGTCTTTAATGATAATAGCCGTAACTTCGCAGAGGACGGCAGCGACCGGCTTTACAATATCGACACCCGCCGGCCTGTCCTCACGCTGGCTGAGGTTACCAAAGACGGCGAATTGCAGATGTATCCGATCAAAACACAGAACCGGGTGCTTTCCCGGCCCAAAGTATGCCGTCAGGTAGGCAGCCGGCGCATGATTATCTACGGAGAATGGGGCAAGGGCTACCGGCTGGGAGAGCTGACCTTTGAATAGGTTCTGCTCAAAATAAACGGCACGAATGGAAAAAATTGCCATTTTCGCTTCCGGCAACGGGAGCAATGCACAGAGAATAATTGAGTATTTTGACGGCCACCCGAATATCAGGGTACAGCTGGTCGTTTCGAATAAAGCAGACGCCGCCGTGCTCGGCCGGGCAGAGCGGGCCGGAACGAACACCCTGCTCATCAACCGCGAGCAATTTTATCAATCGGAGGAGCTGCTCGCGGAATTGCAGGCTCAAGGCATTACTTTTGTAGTGCTGGCCGGCTTTTTGTGGCTTGTTCCGTCTTATTTAATAAGGGCTTACGAAGGGCGGATGCTCAACATTCATCCGGCCCTGCTGCCCGGTTACGGCGGCAAAGGCATGTACGGCATCAGGGTGCACCGGGCTGTAAAAGCGGCCGGAGAAAAAGAGAGTGGCATCACCGTACATCAGGTGAACGAACAGTACGACGAGGGAGATATCATTTTTCAGGCGCGGTGTAAATTGTTACCTTCGGATGATGCGGAAACCATTGCCCGGCGGGTGCAGAAGCTGGAACACGAACACTTTGCACCGGTGATTGAGCAATTCATTACCGACCAATTATAAGTTAATCATAAATTCCAAATATGACTAAGAAAACAATCTGCCTTCTGCTTCTGGCCATCGGCCTGTCTACGGCTATGGAGGCACAAAGCTGGCGCAAACTCCGCGGCGAGGCGGAGGAAGCCTACGAAGAGGGCGACCTCATGACCGCTGCCGAGAAGTACGAAGAGGCTTACGCCAAAAAGCGCCGCAAAGATGAACTAACCTACAAAGCCGCTGAGATTTACTACTCCCTGCGGGCTTACCGGCAGGCAGTGGAAGCCTATCAGCCCATCAAAGACGAGAATGATGATTTCCCGCTCGTCGGCCTGAAATATGCCCGCTGCCTGAAACAAGATGGGCAATACGACCGGGCGATTAAAGAATTTGAAAGCTTTCGCGAAAATTATACCGGCGACGGCAAGGAAATCCTCGAAGATATCATCCGTACGGAAATAGAAGGCTGCGAGCTTGGCATGGAAGCCCCCGCCCGGGCTAACCGGGATATGGAAATACTGCTTCCGGGCGATGGCGTCAATTCTGATAAACAAGAGTTTGCTCCTTTCCCCCTTTCCGACAATGAGTTGTATTTCTCTTCCACAGTTGGCGACCGCGCGCGTATCTACGAGTCGGAACGCCAAAACAGCACCTGGAGCAAAGGCGAAACACCCCGTAATTTTCCGGTGGTGCAGTCTGGCCACTTTTGCAACAGCGCTATGGCACCGGACGGCAGCCGCCTCTACTTCACCGTGTGCAGCAATACGGAAGAACCCTGGAACAGCGTGAAGACCCGTTGCGAAATTTTCGTAACCAAGCGGGTAGGAGCAGTCTGGTCGCAGCCGGAGCGCCTGCCGGAATATATCAATATGGAAGGCACCACCGCCACCCACCCCTTCGTAGTGCATCAGCGCGGCCAGGAGATTCTGTACTTTTCCTCCAACCGTGATGGCGGCCGTGGCGGTATGGATCTTTGGTACGCCAGCCGCGACCTCGGCATGGACAACAACGATTTCACCTTCCCGGTCAATCTTGGACCGGTAGTCAATACGCTGGGTGACGAAGTTACGCCCTTCTACAACCGCGAAAACCAGGCGCTGTACTTTGCCTCCAATGGGCACGTATCTATGGGCGGGTTTGATATCTTTAAGTCCACCGGTGATGAAGTGTCCTGGTCCCAGCCCGACAATCTCGGGATGCCGGTCAATTCCAGTGCAGATGATTACTACTACACGGCTAACCCTTCCCGTACCGGTGGCTTCTTCGCTTCCAACCGGGTATTTGCGGGTAAGAAAACCAGCACGACGCACGATGATATCTTCGAGTACGCAGTAGGTGGGCGCCGCGTGATCGTCAAGGGTAATGTGTACGACCGTCAGAGCGGCGACCCCATCGGGGCGATCAATGTGAAACTGTACCAGATTTTTGAAGACGGCCGGGAATCAGAATTGATCAGCCAGGAATTCGATAATGGTGCTTACTCCTTTGAAATTCTGCCGAATCGTAAATTCCGTGTAGAGGTCTCTGCTTATGGCTATATACCGGGCACCTACCGCTTTGCCGCCAACGACCCGAACACCTACAGCTACGGCCAGCCCTTGTTCCTGGAAGCAGAAACGAGCCAGCCCAACAATACTCCAACGCCTCCGGCGCCGGATGACCCATACGTCGATTCATCGCAGCCGGGCAACCCTGTGCCGCCGCGGCCAAACAACCCTGATTACTCGTCGGCAAATCCTTCGGCAGATACCGACATGAGCGGCAGCAGCTCTTCGGGTATGAATCCCAACATGGCACCGGTAACGCCTTACATCGCCCGTAGCCGTAACCCGAATGATGTGTACGAATACCAGACTACTGCACCGCGGCACGATGGCACTTATTACAAAGTACAGCTGGCAGCAGTCAGCGCATTCAAGCCGGAGCGCTTTAGCAGTGTGGCAGAATTCGGTACCCTGCAGACTGAGCTTATCCTGGCCCGCGACCTGTACCGGGTGCTGCTGGCAGATTATTTCTCCCTCGGTGAAGCGCGTCAGGTGATGGAGCAGGCACGCTCTGCCGGTTACAGCAGCGCTTACGTTGTGGAGTATATCAATGGCGAGCGCTACGGAAAAGTGCGGTAGCCACTAAGGCAAAAAAACGAACGATCAGGGCGCGCTCTTCCTGCAGAGGGGCGCGCCCGTCGTTTTCAGGCAGTCGGCAAATCCATACCATACCGCTCGTTGAAGCCCAGTATCCCCTGCAGGCCTCCGGTATGCAGCGCGAGTATACGGCTGCCAGCCGGGAAGCGCCCCTGTTCGATTTCCTGCTGCAAGCCGTACAGCATTTTGCCGGTATAAATGGGGTCAAGCGGAATGCCGTAGGCCTGGTAAAAATTCCGGATGTACCGTAGCAGAGGCTCCTGATGCTTCGCGTAACCGCCAAAGTGGTAATGATTGATTACTTCCCAGGCAACTCCTTCCTGCCCTTCGCCCAGCAGTTTGCTGACTTCCTTTTGCAGAAAACTTCCTTTGAGCGCAGAAAAGCCAAGTACAGTGGTGCCGGGCGCGCAGCCTTGTATGAGCCCTGCCATCGTGCCGCCTGTACCGGCGGATAAGCAGTAGTAGTCAAAGCTACCTTGCTGCTGCTCTGTCTCCCGGGCAAGCTCTGCTGCCCCTTTCAGAGCCAAATCATTGGTGCCGCCTTCCGGCAAAAGGTAAAATGGCCCGTACTCCCGCAGCAGCTGTTCCTGCCATCCGGCATCGTGCCGAAGGCGGTACTGCGCGCGGGAGACATAGACCAGCTGCATGCCGCAGGAAATAGCCATTTGCAAAGTTGGGTTCAGTATTTCCGGCTGCTCTCCCCGGATGATCCCCACCGTGTCGAAGCCGAATGCCTGTCCGGCAGCGGCCACAGCAGCAATATGGTTGGAATAGGCACCGCCGAACGTCAGCAGGCGGGATAGCCCCTGCGATTCGGCGGCAAGCAGGTTGTATTTTAGTTTGCGCCATTTATTTCCGCACAGGGCCAGCCCGCTGCCCATGCGCAGGAGCTCATCCCGTTTGATGTACAAGGCTACGCCAGCCTGTTCCGCCCAAGAAGCCTTAATCTGCTCGATTGGGCTGGGCTCATGATTGAAAAGGTGGTTGAGTTGGTGCATGCCCGCAAAAATAAATGAAAAAGGCATCTTCCGGATTGAAAGATGCCTTCCTTAGCGTTAAGCAGTACGGACTGCTCTTATCGTTGCCGGATGGAGACCGGCATGTTTTCGTCGAAGCGCCCTTCTATGAGTGGCGACTGCCGGTAGCCAGTGTATTCTCTAACATTTTGGCTGACGTAGTTGTAAAGCTCTCTGATGTTGACGTAGCGGTCGCGGTTGGTATCTGCCTCGCCCTTCAGCCCTTTGATCAGGTAGTAGCTGAACACACCCTGCCGCAGGCCACTCGACTCCACAGAAGTCTCATGCTCTTTGGAAGATACAATCAGTGCGGTGCTGGCGTAGCTTTGGGCCAGCCGTTCGCGCAGCTCTTTCGGAAGCTGATCCCGTGGCGTACTGCCTTTGTGGGCAAGTGAGCTGCCGGAGTGGCAGGCATCCGCGATGAACAGCTTGTACTTGGCGCGGCTGCGCTTGAGGATGGCACTTACCTCCTCGTAGTACAGCTTGTTGATACCATCGCTGTTGAAGTCGAATGGCAGCAGCGCCCCGGGCACGCCATGGCCGGAATAATACATCATAATGAGGTCGTTCTCGCCGGCTTTACTGAACACCTCGTGTAGAGTGCGCTTGATATTGCCTAGTGTGGCTTCCTCATCTACCAGAATTCGGATGTGGTCGTCATCAAGTGCGCCGCCCTCCGGGCTTTTCAGGAAAGCGTACATCCGGTAGGCATCATCGTCAGAATACTGCAATACGCGCATATGCCGGTAGGCCGCTACTCCAATCACCACTGCCCATACCTGCAGCTCGGGCTCATCGCTGTCCACAGCGCCGGTTTGAGGCTGTGGCGCGGTGCTAGTCAGCACTTCCTTCGGCTGTAAGATACCTTCTTTCCAGTAGCCGGAAATCGACTGCCCTTTTTGGGTGAAGAGCGTACCGTATCCCTGCAGGTAGCCTTCCTGTATCTCCCCTTCGTAGCGGCGGCCGTCCTTGTAAAAGATAGTACCACGCCCGTGTGGCAAACCATTTTTGAAGGTGCCAATATACTTATCGCCCTCTTGGAAGACATAGGTGCCGGCACCATTTTCGCAATCTCCGGAAATGCAGCCTTTGTCGGGCTGCGGGTCATTGCCCACGAATTCACCCTCTACCCAGTGGCCGCGTTGTGCTTCCTTATTTTTGCGGTACAGTGCGCCCTGCCCGTGTGGTATGCCATCCCGAAATTCACCGATATGCTCGTCGCCGTTAGGATAAGTCATAGTGCCTCGGCCGTGCGGGCGGTGGTTGTAAAATTTACCCTCGTAGCGGCTGCCGTCGATGTACAGCATAACGCCGTTTCCATTAATACAGTCACCGGATTTACAGCCAATTTCGGGGTAGGCCACCTGCTTAGGGTTGAATGCAGGGCCGCTTGGCTCTCCGTTTTCCCAGCGGCCCAGGCGCTCTGAGCCGTCGAAGTAGACCATCTTGCCATAGCCGTGCGGCCGTGCGTTCTTCCAGCGGCCCTCGAAGCGGCTGCCGTCAGGATAGTTGCAAATGCCGTCACCGTTGATTTGCCCGTTGAGGAATTCTCCGGTGTAGACGGCACCATTATTGAATACGAAAACCCCCAGCCCGGCCTGACAATTGCCGGAAATACAGCCGGTGGGTGCAGAAGTGTATTCGATGGCTGATTTTTCGGTGAGTTCGCCAGCGTTAGCCGCCGGCTCTTCCTGCTCATCCGGCGGGGGCAGCTGTCCCGCAAACCGGCCGTTTTCAAACCAGCCAATCAGGGTGGTAGAGTCATTGATTACCCGTTCTCCTTCTCCGTGGGGAAAGCCATCTACCCAGTCGCCTACATAACGGCCGCCATTGGGCCAAAAGCAGGAGCCTTTTCCATGGTACTTGCCAGCTTTAAACTGGCCTACGTACTTAATACCGTTGTCGAGCAGCAGCGTGCCCTGCCCGTTTTTACAATCGCCTTCGATACATTGTGCGAATGTGAGCGCAGGCCAAAACAGCCCGATTAAAAGGGCGATTAGGGATGTGTGATTTCTCATGTTGTGTTATTTGCAAGGACTAAAAATAAGGCGTTTCCTGCTAAAGGCTTATCGCCTCCGCATTGAATTGTGGAAAACACGCTCGGTATCAGGCCGGAAAGGAGGGCGGCCTTGCCCTCGCTGCAAGTGTGGGTGTTCATAGGGGGACCGGTTTTTGGGGTGTGAACTGGGGGCAGCTCACAACACTTTAAATTAAATGTTATATCGTTTTATTTTTCAATAATACGCAGGAACATTCAATTTGTTGCCTCCCGTTGAAATACTTTATAAAGATGCAGACCGATTCGGATAGTAATAAACGATATGTCAAAAATTCGTGACAGGGTAAAATGCAAATAGGGGCGATAGCATGGTTGCCATCGCCCCTATTTCTTAGTGCGTGATAGAGTAATATGTCTTTACAACCCGGAGTTGTTAAAGTTGCCGGAGCCGTTGCTGCCTCCGTCGAAGCTTCCGCTGCGGCTGCTGACGGTGTCACCCAGGGAAGAGATGTTCTTGTCGAAAATGCAGCCTGCCATGATAGACTTAGATTGCCCGCTGTTGGAGTAGTCGCTGTAGATGCCGGAGCCGCGGAAGTGGGCGCGGTTAGCGATGAACTTACAGTTCTTAACCATTGAGGTTACCTTACCGCCGTTAGCTTTGTTCATTACGCCTGCGCCGTAGGTAGCGACGTTGTACTCGAAGCGGCACTTGATGATGCGCGGTACGCTCTTGCCACCCTCAGTACCATTATAGATAGCACCACCGTCGAGGCGGGAAGTATTGCGGATGAATGTGCAAGCCGTAATCTGCGGGCTTACTTCCGCATTTGCGTAAGCGTAGTTGAAAAGGCCGGCACCTTCGCGGGCGTTATTGTCGATGAACTGGCAGTTGCGGATAGTCGGGCTCGATACGCCGGCGGTCGCAACGTTGTACCAACCTGCTCCGCAAGACTCGGGTTCGGTGGTGTCGTTCAGAGACTCCTCATTGGCAGAACCGCCGGTGATGATGAAGCCGTCTACCAGGGTATTAGCCGAAACGTTTTTGGTAAACACTACGGTGTAAGCGTTATCATCAGCAGTTGGATCGCCGATTTCTCCGCTCAGCTTAGTAGGGTTGTTGGTGATGTTGCGGTCCTCAACAGACTCCTCATAACCTGCGAAGCCACCATAGAGCTTTACACCGTCCGGAATTTGGAAATACAGGCTGCGGTCTGCGCCTGAAGTAGTGAAGTATTCGCCGGTTGCCACCCATACGGCATCACCGGACTGCGCCATCTTGAGTGCCTTGTGAAGGTCACCGATAGCATTAGACCAGGAGGAACCATTACCGGTTGCACCCGCCTTGACGAAAATCGTCTTC
>CAJXXJ010000025.1 GCA_913062745.1 uncultured Phaeodactylibacter sp. | reverse complement strand
GGGCGAAACTCGTCGGGTTTTCCAGCTCGAGCAGCTGCCGTTTCATATCGAGGCCGTAGAAGTAGCCCTGCAGCTCACCGCTTTTCGCGATGCAGCGGTGGCAGGGAATGATGATCGCGATAGGGTTGTGGCGATTAGCCTGGCCCAC
This sequence comes from uncultured Phaeodactylibacter sp., assembly GCA_913062745.1. Taxonomy (GTDB): domain Bacteria; phylum Bacteroidota; class Bacteroidia; order Chitinophagales; family Saprospiraceae; genus Phaeodactylibacter. The sequence continues at coordinate 14,631 of CAJXXJ010000025.1, read as the reverse complement.
CGCCCGCACCGCTTTTTTGTCGCCCAGGTTTTCGGCTATAGCCTGGTAGCTCGTCGTATGCCCGTACGGGATATCCATCAGCTCCCGCCACACCGCCTGATGAAAAGGGGGCGCTTCTTCCAGGTCCAGCTTGAGGTCAAAGTGCTCGCGGTCGCCCCGGAAGTACTCCGCCAGCTGCTGTACGCAGGGTTTGAGCACGGCCGGTATGGGCCCGGTGGGGCAGGGCTTGGTGTCCACCCGCTGCACCGAGCGGATTCCGTCCTCGCTGCCTTCCACGCGGATGCAGCCAAAGGGAGAAAGGAAGTGGGCGTACTCCATCATGGCATTTACAGGTTGTAAGCATCAACAAGATACGATAAATGCCCCAACTTTGCTATGCCTCGTAGTAAATCCGGTAGATCACATTGGAGTAGTCGTCGCTGACCAGCATAGACCCATCCGGGAGCAGCTCGATGTCCACCGGGCGGCCGTGCACTTTTTCGCCCTGCAGCCATCCGGTAGCAAAGGGCTTATAGCTGACCGCTTCATTGCCATTGAGCTCCACCATCATTACGCGGTAGCCGATTTTATCACTGCGGTTCCAGGAGCCGTGCTGGGCGATGAAGATATGGCCCCGGTACGCTTCCGGAAATTGATCAGCGGTATAAAACTCCAGCCCGAGGGGTGCGACGTGCGGCCCCAGTTTGACCACCGGGGGCACAAACTCGCTGCAGTCCCGCTGATCGCCAAATTCCGGGTCGGCCACATCGCCCTGATGGCAGTAAGGGTAGCCGAAGTGCATGCCTTCGCGCGGGGCGTGGTTGAGCTCGCAGTCCGGCTCGTTGTCCCCCATCCAGTCCCGGCCATTGTCCGTAAACCAGAGGTCGCCCGTTTCCGGGTGCCAGGTGAAGCCAACGGTATTGCGGATGCCGTGCTGCACGACCTCCATGTTGCTGCCGTCCGGGTCCATACGGGTAATGGAGGCAAAGATTTCTTCTGACTTGCAGATGTTGCAGGGCGCGCCTACCGGTACGTACAATTTGCCGTCTGGCCCGAAGGCGATGTATTTCCAGCCGTGGTGCGTTTCTGTGGGGTATTCGTCGTAGATCACTTCCGGCTCTCCCGGGTTTTCCAGATTGCTTTCGATATCCTTAAAGCGCAGGATGCGGCTGACTTCCGCGACGTAAAGATCACCATTGCGCAGCGCCACCCCGTTCGGCATTTTCAGGCCCTCGGCCAGCACGTAAAGCTCATCGGCTTTATAGTCGCCATCGGTATCCTTGATGGCGTAGACGTTGCCCTCGTCGCGGGTACCTACGAAGAGGGTGCCGTCGGGAGAATAGTCCATGGACCGCGCGTTGGTCACGCCTTCTGCATAGACTTCAATTTTGAAACCTTCCGGCAGCTCTATTTTTTCAAGGGGGACATCGGAAGATTTAAACATCTTCGGGCCGGGTGGGTTGAGACGGCCGCAGTTGAGGAGTAAGAGCAGGCTTGTGGCCAGCAGGGCATACTGTTTCATCGGTGTGGTTTTAATCTGAAAACTCAAAACAAAGCGGTGCTGCAGCAATTACCATCGGACGGGAAACCGGTGCCGGCTCGTCGTGGCAATATCAAATGTACAACAGTCAATATTCCGCATGGTTTGCCGGAGGTTAGTCCTCCAGCACTTCCACATAGATATCGGAGCCGAGATAGGTACTGTCCACGCGGTTGTACCAGTGGCGCATGCGGGGCAGCTTCATATTCGCAACTTCCACCATGCCGTCCAGCCGCAGAAATTCTCCGGCCTGCTGACTATCGTATCCGTAGCCCCGCAGCTGAAAGGTCGTTTGGTCAAAAAAGAAAGCCCACTCCTCGCTCACTCCTTCCTGGTTGAGCCGGGCTGTGAGCCGGTAGCAGGGATAGGGGCCTACGGTGGTGGTTTGCACCTCTTCGCCCAATGCTACATTCGGCTGAAAGAGGCTCATCGGCAGGCCATTGAGCAGGCGGTAGAAATTGCGGAAGCCCACTGTACGCTCGCACTGCAGCCGGTAGCGGCCAATTGTGGCAGCATCTGACGGGGCTACCGAGAGGCTGTCCACCAGGAAATAGCAGCTATCGCCTGCCATGCCGCGCACTACCGCGATATCCTCATACTCCCGCAGCAGCTCAAAGCGTTTTCCGGCTTCACCGATCAGCACTTCGCTCTGCCGCTCGGGGAAGCCGATCCGTGGCTCATCAATAATGAAGCGCAGCCCCAGCCTGCCCCACTGTTCTTCAGGGTCGTGGAACTGCAGGCTGCGGCGCAAAACGTCCTGTGCGCTTACGGAATCTGCATCTGCGGCAGGGGTTCTGGTTTCCTCGCTGCCGCAGGATGCCAGCACAAACAGCATCGTCAGGCTCAGGAGGGATAACAGGCGGTCAACCATTGGAAAAAAGTTTGGTTTGATTAATTGATGGATGATCAGTTAATATATCAGTTAGAAGAAAAACTCCGCGCGCCCTTGCCGGGGCAGGAAGCACAGTATCAGATGGCCCACGTCGTACGGCAGCGGGTGGCTGCTCCCCCGGCGGATGCCCGGCAGGCGGGCGTGCTTGCCTTATTTTACCCATGGCAAAAACGCTGGCACCTCGTCTTTATTGAGCGGCAGGCGCACCACCGCGGCGACCGGCACGCCGGGCAAATCAGTTTTCCGGGCGGCCGCTATGAGGAAGCCGACGGCTCCCTGAGGCAGACGGCGCTGCGGGAAGCTGAAGAGGAAGTAGGCGTGAATGCTGCCTCCATAACTGTCCTCGGCCCGCTCACAGAGCTGTATATTCCGGTCAGCAACTTTCTGGTTAACCCCTTTGTGGGCGTCACCCATCAAACTCCCCAGTTTCGCCCTCAGGAAAGCGAAGTGCGGGATATTTTGCAGGTCCCCTTTGACCACCTCGCCCGGCCAGAGACCCGCCGGCATACCGACCTTTCCCTTACGGAAAAAATCACGCTGCGCCGCGTTCCCTACTTTGATATAGACGGGAAGGTGCTGTGGGGGGCCACGGCCATGATGGTCAACGAATTGCTGACGGTGGTCAATGGCTCAGCACCCGGTATCCGAGATAGCCGATAATCAGGAAGATCAGCAAGCTGAAAAAGAGGGAGCCGATGTCTTCGAACAGCCGCTCAATATCCGGCAAATATTTAATAAAAAAGTAAACAGCGGCGCCGCTGATGACGACGCTCATGAAAATTTGCTTGGCGTTCATGCAGATTATGGGATGTCGTAGATTTCGGCGCTGGAAGCAGAGCTGCTGCCGCCCCGTGTTTTGCTAAAGCTCCAATTGTATTGGTCCAGCTCCAGCAGGCAGGCTTGCAGCAGGTCGATGCAGTGCTTTACATCTTGCTTGTGCGCCATTTCGATAGTCTGGTGCATATGCCGCAGCGGAATGGAGATAGCACCGGCAATAGCCCCCTTCTTGCCGGAGCGCTGCACGCCTGCAGTATCTGTACCGCCGGCCGGGAGTACTTCCGGCTGCCACGGAATACCGTGCTTAGCGGCTGTTTCTTTCATGTAGTTGACCATGCGGTAGTCAGAAATGCTGGTACCGTCCATGATTTTTATGGCCGCTCCTTTACCCAGCCGGGTGACCCGTTCGTGAGCCTGTGCGCCCGGCACATCAAAGGCAATTGTGACGTCAAGCCCGTACCCAAAATCGGGGTCAATATGGTGGGCAGAGGAAATTGCGCCCCGCAGCCCCACTTCTTCCTGTACGGTGAAAACACCGTATACGTCGTAGGGCACCTCCTGGTCTTTCAGCGCCCGCAGCGCTTCGATCAGGATAAAAACGGAGACGCGGTTGTCGAGGGATTTACTGTTGACGCACTCGCCCATTTCGATCAGCTCGCGGTCCCGGGTGATAGAGTCGCCGACAGAGACATACTTGATGACCTCTTCACGCGGCAAGCCCAGGTCAATGAAGTATTCGCTGATGGGCACTTGTTTATTGCGCTCCTCCTGCTTCATCAGGTGGATAGGCTTGGAGCCCATTACCCCTACCAGGTCACGCTCGCCGTGGACGATCACGCGCTGTGAAGTCAGTGTTTTCGGGTCAAAACCGCCGAGGGTGTGGAAGCGTACAAAGCCATCCTCATCGATATGGGTGACGATAAAGCCAATCTCATCCATGTGGGCAGCAATCATCACGCGTTTATCCGCTTTGCCCTTTTTGATAGCGAGGACATTGCCCATCGCATCTATTTCCACCTGGTCTACCAGAGGGCGGACTTCAGAAATGACGAGTTCGCGGATGCGCTGTTCGAAGCCGGGGGCGCCCGGCGTTTCACAAATAGACTTGAGTAGCTCTACGTTGATCATATAAGTAGTTTTTCGGTTTTTGGGTACCCAATTAAGTCGGGCAGCGCCAGGGCTGCCCGATATTTATTTATTGCAACAATAATAAAGGCGAAAATACTACAAAAATCCTGAAAAACCACGAGCTGCCTAGCGGGTGCTGCTTTCCAGGGAGAGGCTTTGCTCCAGAGCGGCCAGAAATTCTTCCTGAATGCTGCGGGTCTTATCCCGGGCGTACCACTTCTGAGCCTGAGCGACGAGCTCCTGGTAGCGCTCCTTTTTGGCACTGTCGTCCTCGATTTGCTCCAGATCCTTTTTGGCATCCATAACCATCTGCTGTACGGCTTCCGGGCGGGGGCCCCAGCTGCCGAGCACAGCTTTGCTTTCTGCGTCAAGCAGTACGACTTTGGGGATAGAGCGGCCGCCGTTGGTCAGGAAAGCATCCATGATTTCCGGGTACTCATCGCGGAGTATCAGGCGCAGGCCCACCTGATCGCTGGCAGCAGCCATTTTGTGGAGTACCGGCAGTATTTGCGCTGCATCGCCACACCAGGCTTCGGTGATGGTCAGCCAAATGACCGGGCGGTCGATGCCGGCGACAGCTGCCTCCGCTTCAGCAATCAGCTTAGTGGTTTTATCGAGCCGGTCCATGCGGGTGACGTTCATATTGGTGTAATGCAGCATGGCCTCGCTGTGGTTGTCTCCGGTCGTTTTGCCGGCTGCCTGCAGCTCGCTGATGAGGCTGCGGTACTGCGGGTAGCTCAGGCTTTGTTCAATGACGTGTTCCGGAATGTATTTCATTTCGATTTTTATTTATCGAAATGCCCGGCGGAAGGGTTTTGTTTGGAGCTTTTGCCAAGAAGGGCTTCCAAACGTCGCAGCCCCGATACATTGTCCGGGTGGTGTATGGCATTCATCACGTCTTCTTTCTCCCGGTGGGTAATGTGGAACGAGATGGAGGCTTCCAGCTTATTGTTGGTAGAGGGGTAGTAGAAAAAGCGGATGACCTCAAAATTCTCCTCGCCCAGCAGGTCGTACATGAACCCCAGGCTGTTGTCGTGCTCAAATTCCTGTTTGACCAGCACTTTGCCGGCGATGCCGAGGGGGTTGAACAGCGACTCCACGATGCCCTGCCCGCCGCTGGGGGTAATTTCCTCCACCTTGTCAGAACTGCTGACCTGCACCAGGACCACGCCGCTGGTGTTTTCCTGTATCCACTCCCGGAATACCTGGATGAAGCGGGTAGCGGAAACAATACCGTAGTTATCCAGAAAACCGGCATCCATGACTTCAATTTCCGGCTCGCTCGGCAGGTGGACATTAGGGAGGACGTAGGGATAGGTGGCATTCATGCGCAGTGCGCTCAGCAGCCCCAGGTTGTCGGCATCCTGCTCTTCGAAGAGGTAGCCGAAGTCTACCGCATCTACTTCTACGGCCTGCGGGTAGCGCTGCCCCACCGGGGCCATCATCATAAAGGAGACCCCTTGCGGGGAAATGATTAGCCGCCGGGCGTCATTCACAACTGAGGGCGTGAGGTAGAGCATGGGGATCAGGGCTTCGTTTTCTGCTTCCCGGTAGTCGCCAATCCCTTTGCTGAGTATTCCGTTGGTGTTCTCGTCCAGCTGTTGCTCGAAGATGTAGCCCCGGTCCTTGTAGTAGGTGTAGCCCCGCTCCTCGAAGCGGCTCCAGGGGATGAACAGGTCATTGGAAACGATGGTAAATGCGATGGAGTTGATCAGGTCTTTGGCGATATAGTCGATATGCTGCTCATCGTAAAGCTGCACGGGCTGCCCCTGTGCTTGCTGCAGGTACAGCTCCCGCAGGTAAGCCATGCCCAGCATGCCGCCGGAAGCGCCGGTGATGAGGACCGTATGATCCATGAGCTGCCCGTTGAGCAGGCTGTCGGCGGTCTGCACCACCTGCATGCTCCAGGTAGCGGATTTCAGGCCGCCCCCGCTGGAGCAGAGGATGACGAGCTTGGGCTTGTCGTCATTAGTTCGCTTCTTCCATTTTTCCAGAATGCCGATGGTGTGGCTTTTGTCGTTCTCGATGCGGCTGCTGCCTGCGGCGGCCTGCAGGCGCTCCAGGCTGTATTCTGCCCGGGTGGTGTCATAATTGAGCCCGTAGGCCTGATTACTGTAGTTGAACGTATCGAAGCGCGTCAGGAAATTCATGCCGATGAGCAGCAGGATGATGACGGTTACGCTCCATTCGCTGAACCAGTACATCAACGCGCCGATAACAGCGGTGAGCACACTGGCCAGGATAAAGAGGCTGGCCCCGGCCGGTATGCGGAACGGCTCATAGTCGATCAGGTAGCCCAGGATGAGCAGCAGCAGCATGCTGATGAGCTGCAGCACCAGGGCGTTCAGGTGGTTTTGTTTGAAAATGCTCTTCAGTATGCTGGAGTCGTAGTGGGCAACGCTCCGTACCAGCCGTGGCTGAAAGGATTCATTGAGGTAGGTGCTCACGCGCCAGCGGGTGCGGTCCTGCTTGATGTACTCGAGGTCTACCGACCGACGGCCCGGCGTGTAAGACCGGCTGAGGTGGGGCGGGCGGCTGCGGAAGCGCTCGTAGTAGGAGATGTCCCGGTTGGTAAACTGAAAATAGGTGGCGTAGAGCAGGATGAGCGAAATGGTGCCGAGCAGAAAACCCAGGACGTTGAGAAAAATTTCCCGAAAGGGCATATGCTCGTAGTAGTGCTGGAAGTAAATGGCCAGGCCAAGATACATGAGCACGAAAGCGAGGGGGAGTACAAAGTTGTTGATGGCAAATTTGGTGAAGGGCCGCGACAGGCTCGCCAGGAATGGGAAGTAGTGGGCGCTGAGCAGGTAGGTGGTCAGGTTCCAGCTCATGAAGAAGCTGCCAAAGCCGATACCGACGAAGAAAAAGCTGTAAAAGTTGACGTCGCCGAGGTACTCTGCATCCAGAAAAAGGTACTGGAAGCCGAGCCGGCGGGCCAGCGTGCCGGTAATGAGCAGCACGAATACGCCCCACAGCGCCAGCAGCAGGTGCTGACTGCGCAGGTGCAGGACGGTGAGCTGCACCGGGAAGGAGTAGAAGAAGTCGTTTAGCTTTTTGTTCATGGGCTAATAAGATACGGTATTTGGGCGCACGGTGCTATAGTTTAAACGCATATTTTTAAATCACAGTGTTGGGCGTGAAATACCCGTAGCTGTCGGCTTCCCGGCCAATGCGTACATCTGACTGCTCAAAGTACGGTTTCCCTGTGTTATTTTTGCGAAAGCTGGTAATGAAGCCCGGGTAAATGCGTTAAGTACTCAAATTGAAAAAAGCATGATGTTCAGAAATATTCTTTTCGCCCTGTGCACACTCGCGGTGATGACAAGCTGCAAAAGCAAGATGGAGCAGGTAGAACATGTGGACAGCTACGGCTACACGGAACGCTTCACGCGCGACAGAGAAACGCTGGCCCGCGAAGGCCTGCTGCAGAAGTACGATGAAGAGGGCCGCCTGGTGGAGGAAGCGCAGTATGCGAATGACACCCTTGACGGCACCCGGGTGCTTTATCACGAAAAGGGCGATACGCAGGTGGTGGAAACTTACGTGGAAGGCCGGTTTGAAGGCCCCTTCCGGGCATTTTACGAAACCGGAGAACTGGAGATAGCCGGGCAGTATGCGGACAACAAGATGACAGGTTTCTGGAAGCGGTACTACAAAAATGGCCAGCTAATGGAAAAAGTCAGCTTCCGGGATAACATCGAGAACGGCCCTTTTGTAGAGTACTACGAAAATGGCAACCTTAAAGCGGAAGGCACCTACCTGGACGGCGACAACGAGCACGGCATCCTTAAGCTGTACGATGAAGCCGGAGCGCTGATGCGTACGATGGAGTGTCAGCGCGGCGTATGCCGGACCATATCCGGTACGCCGACAACAGAAGAATAATCAGGGGCGCCCGGCGGTGCCCCAAACAACCGAAACCTACGATATGAAACAAACTTTACGCACCCTGTCTCTGCTGATAGCGCTGCTCCCTGCCTGGGCACAGGCGCAGCTGGGCGGGCTTCATACCTATGAGTTCCTGAATCTGTCGCCCTCCGCCCGTATTACAGCCCTCGGCGGCAATCTGATTACTGTACGGGACGACGATGCCAATCTGGCTCTTGGCAACCCGGCCGCTCTGAACGAGGCCATGCATCAGCAGCTGGCCTTCAACCACAGCTTCCACGTCGCGGGTATCGCCCACGGCTATGCGGGCTATGCGCATCATTTCGATAAGCCGGGCCTGAGTTCCCACCTGGGCGTGCAGTACGTGCGTTACGGCGATTTTATGGAGACCAACGAGCTGGGCGAGGAGATCGGCACCTTTCAGGCGGCGGAGTATGCGATCAACCTGGGGGCCGGCAAGCAGGTAGCCGAGCGGCTGGCGGTAGGCGCCAACCTCAAAGTCATTACCTCGCAGTTGGAGCGTTACAGCTCCTTTGGCCTGGGAGCAGATGTAGCAGCGATGTATTTTGATACCTCAAGCCGCTTTGTCGCCACCATGGTTTTCCGCAATATGGGCCGGCAGGTTTCTTACTTCCGGCCAGACAATCCCGAACCGCTGCCCTTTGAGATACAGCTGGGCGTATCCAAGCGGCTGCGGTACCTGCCCTTCCGCTTCTCCGTCATTTACCGCCACCTGAACCGCTGGAACATCCGCTACGATGACCCGAACGCCGAGCCGGCGCTGCTCTTCATCGGCGAGGAGCCCACCGAAGAAAGTGCGAGCAGTATCTGGTTTGATAATTTTTTCCGGCACTTTGTTTTTAACGGCGAGTTCCTGATTGGGCCAAAAGATAACTTCCGGTTGCGGGTAGGCTACAACCACTTCATGCGCCGGGAGCTTTCTGTGGATAATTTCGGCAGCCTGTCGGGCTTCAGTTTCGGCATCGGCTTCAAGGTCAACCGCTTCCGGATCGACTACGGCTACCGCTCCTTCCATTTGGGCGGCGGGCTGAACCATTTCAGTGTATCTACCAATTTACAGGAGTTCCGCTCCTGATTGGACGCCCAAAAATTTAGCGCCTCCGCTAAAAAGAACTAATTTTGCGGTCCTTTTGAGAACCAATTTTACTGCCCGTTCGTAGGGAGCAGTAAAGCAACCGCAAAATTATTATGATCAACATCACTTTCCCCGACGGGAATGTCCGGCAGTACGAAGAAGGAACTACCGCTTTGGACATCGCGAAATCGATCAGCCACGGGCTGGCGAAAAAGGTCCTTTCTGCTAAAGTCAACGGAGAGGTATGGGATGCCACGCGCCCCATCCACGAGGACGCTACGCTGCAATTGCTCACCTGGGACGACAAAGAGGGGAAGATGACGTTTTGGCACTCCTCTGCCCACCTGATGGCGGAAGCGCTGGAAGCCCTCTATCCGGGCATCAAGTTTGGTACCGGGCCGGCTACCGATGGCGGTTTCTACTACGATGTGGATGCCGGCGGGCACACGATTTCCAGTGATGACTTCCCGAAGATCGAAAAGAAAATGCTGGAGCTGGCGCGGGAGAAGAACGCTTACGTGCGCAAGCCGATTGAGCTGGAGGAAGCCATTCAGTATTACAAGGAAAAAGGCGACGAGTACAAGCTGGAGTTGCTGGAAAAGCGCAAAGAAGAAGGCGCGGAAATTACGCTCTACGAGCAGGGCGGCTTCACCGACCTGTGCCGGGGCCCGCACGTGCCGGATACGGGCTACATCAAGGCGATCAAGCTGACCAAAGTGGCAGGTGCCTACTGGCAGGGCGATGAGAACCGGCAGCAGCTCACCCGGGTGTACGGCATCACCTTCCCCAAGCAGAAGGAGCTGGACCTGTACGAGAAGATGATTGAAGAAGCTAAGGAGCGCGACCACCGCAAGCTGGGCGCTGAGCTGGAGCTTTTCATGTTCTCCGAGCGCGTGGGGCAGGGCCTGCCGATGTGGCTGCCGAAGGGCAATCAGATGCGGGACCGCCTGATGAACTTCCTGCGCACCGAGCAGGAAAAGCGCGGCTACCAGCTGGTGACTACTCCGCATATTGGCAAAAAAGACCTGTACGTCACTTCCGGCCACTGGGAGAAGTACGGGGAGGACAGTTTCCACCCCATCACTACCCCGCGGGAGGGCGAGGAGTTTTTGCTGAAGCCAATGAACTGCCCGCACCACTGCGAAATTTTTGCCCACCGGCCGCATTCCTACCGTGATCTGCCCTTGCGTATCGCAGAGTTCGGTACCGTATACCGCTACGAGCAGAGCGGCGAGCTGCACGGCCTGTCGCGCGTACGCGGATTCACGCAGGATGATGCGCACATCTTCTGCACGCAGGATCAGCTGAAAGATGAATTCCTGAATGTGCTGGACCTGACGAAGACGGTACTGGCGAAAATGGGCTTTGCGGAGTTCACGGCACAGATTTCTCTGCGCGACCCGCAGAAGCCGGAGAAGTACATCGGCACCAAAGAAAACTGGGAAGCAGCCGAGCAGGCCATCATTGAGGCGACTAAAGAGGCAGGCCTGAATACGGTAACCGAGCTGGGCGAAGCGGCCTTTTACGGCCCTAAGCTCGACTTCATGGTGAAGGATGCTCTGGGCCGTTCCTGGCAGCTGGGTACCATACAGGTGGACTACAACCTGCCGGACCGCTTCGAGCTGGAGTACGTGGGCGCCGATAACGAGGCCCACCGCCCGGTCATGATTCACCGTGCGCCCTTCGGCTCTATGGAGCGCTTCATCAGTATCCTCATTGAGCATACCGGCGGTAAATTCCCGCTCTGGCTGGCACCGGAGCAGTTTGCTATTCTGCCGATCAGCGACCGCTTCAACGAGTATGCGGCGCAGGTGGAGCAGGAGCTGGCGAAGTTCGACATCCGCGGCTTCGTAGATGAGCGGGGCGAGAAGGTTGGCCGTAAAATCCGGGATGCGGAAGTGAAGAAGGTACCCTTTATGCTGATCGTGGGCGAGAAGGAGGCAGGCGAAGGCACTGTTTCGGTACGCCGGCAGGGCGAGGGCGATATCGGTGCGATGACAGCGGTAGAGTTTGCCGATTACTTTAAAACGCTTATCGCGTAAGCGGCTCACTACTGAGCGGCTGAACTTATGAGCGGCCGTTTTAGTTTTAACAGTTGGGCGGATGAGCCTGAAGGGGCTCATCCGCCCGGTTGTTTTAACGCATATAACAAATTAAAAAATCTATCATATAATTTGAATCCCAACTTCGTTATCTGTATTTTGCAAGCCACTACGGATGACGACGAAAAAGCCACTTTATGAAGCAAACTTTACTCCTTACCATATTTTTATTCACCAGCCTAATGCTCAGCGCGCAGTACAGTCAGCAAGCGTTCGACCCGGGCTTTGACCGTACCTATTCGGTGGACCCGGAGCTGAAGATATATCCCAATCCGGCTACTGACTTTATCAGCCTCAGCCATAACGAAGGCATTGAGCGGCTTGTAATCTACAATCTCGTGGGCCGCAAGATGAAGTCCTTTAATGTGCGCGAAGGCGGCAAGTATCAGGTTAGTGATATGCCTAAGGGCATGTATCTGGTACAGCTGCTGGGGGAACGCGATAAGATTATCACCACACAGCGGCTGCACAAGCAATAGCTGGGCTGTACTGCTCGTAACAATTTCTGTAGTGTTTCGTCCTCTCTATTTTTCGTAAAAGTTGCGGTAAAACTCGGGCAGATGGCGGAGTGCCGCCAATTCCCGGTACGCCATACGCGCCTCCTTAGCCGGATAGCCAAAGTAAATTTTCTTCCCTTCCAAATCTTTGCTCACGCCTGACTTGGCCAGTATGACGGCTTGCTTCCCGATGTGCAGGTTCTGAGCGATCCCCACCTGTCCGTACATCACGACTTCTTCCTCAACACGTGTATTGCCGCCTATGCCGACCTGCGCAGCGAAGAGGCAGTTTTTGCCGATCACCACATCGTGGCCGATATGCACCTGACAGTCGAGCTTGCTGCCCGCTCCTATGATGGTATCGCCGGACACCCCTTTGTTGATGGTGCAGCCGGAGCTGATCAGCACATCATCTTCGATAATCACCCGTCCGCCGGAGCGCCACGGTTGGTAGCCCGCTTCCGTACGCTTGAAGTAAAAGGCATCGGAGCCGATGACCGCACCCGACTGTACCTCCACATTTTTACCGAGCACAGAGTACTCGCCGATCACCGCGTTGGCGTGAATGCGGCAGCCCGGGCCGATGGTCACGTGGTGGCCGATGATCACATTCGGCTCTACGATGGCGGTAGGGTCGATATTGGCCGTATCGCTGACGTTGCTGCTAAGGGGGAGTACCGGGCGGTGCTCGAGCACGATCTCGTTGTATACCCGGAAGGGGTCGTCTACCACGAGCAGCGCTTTGCCGGGCGGGCATTCTGTCTTTTCATTGAGCAGGATGACGGAGGCGGCGGAAGACAGCGACTTTTTAAAGTACTTACGCACATCCACGAAGGTGATATCGCCTTCCTGCACCTGATGGATTTCGTTGATGCCGGTGGCTTGGAGGCCTTGGTTGCCGATCAGCTCTGCTCCTGTCTTTTGGGCCAGCTCCCTGACGGGGATGGGCTCGGGAAACTTCATGCTTGGTGGTTTGTTGATTCCCAAAGTAACGTAAAATCTACCAGCTATGCCCCGCGGTATCGTACAGTTTTTTTTGGTTGATAAAGGCTATGGCTACATCCGTGTGCCGGAAACGCGGGAGGAGTTCTACGTGCACCGCAAACAGCTGAAAGGGCCGGTACAGCGGGGGGATCAGGTGCGCTTTGTGGTGAAGGAGAATAAGCAGGGGGCGTATGCGGCGGAGGTGGAGCGGTGTTCTTGATGGGAGGTGGGCAGGCATTGGACCAATGGCTTAGCAGCTGGCTGCGCCGAGTAGACAGGTTCTCCGAAGTCGAATGCCATTTATGGTTTTGAGACTATAAATGTATGACTTTACCTGGCTGCGCCAGTCAGACAGGTTCTCCGAATCCTTAGATCTTGACATGCGGAGCATCGTCACAGAGTCAAAATGCATCAAGTTGGAGCAGTTAAAGCCAAAATCCTATCATTGATGTCAACGAGTAGGTCTTACCGGTGTAAGCCAATTGCAATCATTCTTGCTGTTGCGACAATTTGGTTTGCGCCCTATTCTATTCCTGATCAACTCCTCTTTTTCTGAGGTGATCGGACCATCCAGGAAGATTAGAAAATCCCAATCTGAGCCTGATCCATAATCTCCTCTTGCTCTTGATCCGAACAAGATCATTTCTGCCTCTTCATCTATCTACAGTACCGTCTTCTTTACTTGATCCGGTATAACCTTGATCATATGTTATCTGACCTCTTCCTATATTCGTTAGTACTCCTTCATTATTGTAAACCAGCTGGAGGGTGAAATAAGGATGATATTTTTCACATACTTTACCCATGAAGTATTTTTCCCAAACAGTACCTCTCAGCTTGAAAGTATCATTTGGGGATCCAAAAATCGTTCTCATTTGACCTCTGTTTTTTCCAATGAAACAAGCTTTATTAGTTAAAATGCTTTCCCAAAAAGGTTGGTCATCGTAAAAACATTCGCCAGAACTGTGCAATTTCCATTTCGGGCGTACTTCCTCTTTTAGGAACCCTTTACATTCTTTATCAAAACCATGTAAATCCATTTTGGTAGTCAGAGGATAAAATCCTGCATCACCGATATTTGATTGACGGTTACAAGTGGCAGAAATAGAAAGGATGCCTAGTAAACAGACCAAAGTTATCTTGTTTTTCATATCTCGTAACTATTCAGCATGACCAGATAATCGCATATTCTGCTTATTTTTTTCCTATGCTGAATAGTTGCTTTGGTTTCATGAAAGTTAAAAACCCCTACAAATACAGCCGCTCCAAGTGCATGACACAGGAATCCACAGGGTTCGCCTGACTGTCCAAGGTGGCTTCAGTATCGTAAAAGTAGACCGTGCCCGTGAATTGGTCCTGGGTATAAGGCAGAAACTCGTGCAGTTGCCCGTAGAGGCCTTCGTGGATGTCTGTGCAATCCTCGAATTCAGGCGGGCTTAGAAAAGTTTGATTGACCATTGTGAACTGTATTTCCTGAAACTCAGGCCGATCGTTGAAGTAGCCCTGAGCCCTCGCATAAGAAGCAACAAATCCGTCAGGGTGTAAATACCTTGCTCTAACAGAAAATTGGTCATCAGGATTTTCATAATGTGGCCGGAAAATCAGCACCAGAGAGTCGCGGGTATTGTTGGTCAGCGAGGTACATTTACAATCAGGCGGTGCATCAGATGTAAGGGTAAAAACTTGCGAGGCCCTTACATCCATTGGATTTCAGCAGCCTTGTATCCTTACTATTGACGCACCGCCCG
>CAJXXJ010000024.1 GCA_913062745.1 uncultured Phaeodactylibacter sp. | reverse complement strand
CCCGTCAATCAGGGGCTGGAACTGCACGGGCAACGTCGGCAGCTTACCGAGCGGGAGGCTCACTTGCTGCGCCTGCTGTGCGAGCGTAAAGGAAAACTGCTGTCGCGCGAGCAGGTACTAAAGGAGCTGTGGAACCAGAATGATTACTTCACCCGCCGCAGCATGGATGTATTCATCTCCCGCTTACGCAAATACCTGTCGGAGGACCCGGAGGTGAAAATTCAGAATGTGTATGGGAGTGGGTTTATTTTGCAGGAGGGGCGATGAAAAAAAACAGCCGCCCCGGGATTTTTCCCGGAGCGGCTGTGGCGGCTGGCCATTCAATGCATCACAAAGTGTATCTTTTGCTCGGCCGGCCATAATTATTGAACACCCAATTGACCATGTCGAATCGAGAACTATTTCGATTCTTACATACACAAATATAGGTTGGCCGGCGGCAGGAAGCGTATGACGAAAGTCAACCCCTGGGCTGACTTTCCGCACTCGCTCTACTGGGCGATGCCGCGGCTGCGCTGTTGTTTGCTCTGATCAAGCTGCTCTCGGATGCGGTCCGGGATCAGCGGCCCGTAGTAATCCTCGAAGCCTTCCATATCGTACCAGGTCTGAAAATCTTTGATCTCCAGGTTTTCCAGGTCGCCCTGCAGCTTAAAGGTACGGGCCTGGTCGTCCATTTTTTCCTCAATGTATTCTGCATCCTCGGCAAAAGGCTGCAGTTTGTAGGCGTGCTTTCCATTGAGGAGGAAAAACTCCTCGCCGTTGTAGTCCAGCGTACCGTCAAAAATCGCCAGGCGGTCATCGCACAGCTGATAGAAGCTGGCTACCGGGTTTTCGCCATCCATCAGCGCCTGTAAGGTCGCTTCCAGATCAATGGCTGTGATGTAGGGGAAGGTGATGTATTGATTATGGCTTTGGCTGTAGCCGTAGCCGCCCAGCAGGTAGAGGGTATTGCCTTTCTGGTAATAGGATAAGCCGGTAGCGCTCATCTGCTCGCCCAGTTCGCCTTCGAGCTGTCCGTTAGTATAGGCGGAAGCTCGCTGATTATTGAAGTCAATGAGCAGGATATCAAGGTTGGGAAACTCGTAAGGCTCTGTTTCTGAGGCCCGGCTGCGGATGGTGCCGCCAAACACGATCAGGTAGCCGTCGAGCTTGCCTACCGCGTAGCCGTGCATATCGCCCAGGGTAGGGTAGAGGTTGATGGCAGGCTGTGGGAGCTCCCGCACGGTCTCGTCTGATTGGGCGGACATCTGCAGGCTATACATTAATAACAAGGTAAGGCTCAAAAGAATAGGACGAATCATGGCTTTGGATTTCAGTTTCGATGCGGGTTTACAGCACTCCAGCATTTTTGGAGCGGCCGCTTGTTCGGTTATGTTTACAACAAGTTAAAGGCCCCGGTAGATTGATGGGCTGACTTTTCTCATACCGGCTGTGTAAAGCTAATGAAATTACCGGTTTTTAACTTTCCACACCCTGCCAGGCCGGCGCTTTAAGAAAAATCAGGCAGCCCGGTGACAAAAGTCAACGACGCCCCCGGTTTATTCGCTCATATTTGTACGGAACACGCAAGCTTTGTTGTGATGTACACTACGATGCCCTTGCGATTTATGAAATTTCGCCCTTGCACCATGAACACAGAGAACCGGGGCAAACCTAACGGCATGACAACGATAGAAGTGAGACTTTTTGGCTTGGGCTGCAACCTCTCCCGTATGCTGCTTTCCAATGTGGAGCAGGCTGCTGAAGAGATGGGCCTTGAGCTGAAGTTGGAGGAAGTGTCTGACATACAGGAGATGCTACAGTTGGGAATCACGGCCATCCCGGCCTTGCAGGTGGATCAGGAAGTGGTGATAAGCGGGGAGGTGCCGGAGGTGGATGCACTGATTGAACTCTTGCAATCTCGGTAAGGATTTTTATTTTTACGCACTGCCTTTTTCGCAAAGGCCTGTTTGCATTGCCATCACCTTATTCATATCCTAGCCTATTAACACAACGAGGCCATGAAAAAGATTCTGTTCCCTACAGACTTGTCAAAAGCCGCCGAGCAGGCGTTTATCTACGCCCTTCACCTGGCGGACAAACTCAATGCTGACCTTTATACCCTGCACGTATACCGAAAGCCGGAGGTAAGAGCCGGCGGCCTTCCGCATACGCTGGCAGAGTTTTATGACAGCTACGACCTGGACGAATTCAAGAACTTCCGGGACTCTATCCCCGTCCTGCGCAAAATACAGGAGGAAGAAGGCTTTAACCATCTGAATGTGCAGCATCAGCTGGAGCCCGGCCGCACCGTAGAAACCATTCTGGAAATCGGCAAAAAGGAAAAAGTCGACATGATCGTAATGGGTACCACGGGGGCCCGCGGACTGAAGGAAATCTTCCTGGGCAGCGTAGCCGGTGAAGTGCTGGAAAACGCCGATTGCCCGGTGCTCGCTATACCGGAAGAAGCAGACTTCGACGGAGAGATTGATGATATCGCCTTTTCTATCAGCTTCTCCAATGATGAAATTACCGCTTTCCGCAAACTGCAGGAAATCATTGCTCCTTTTAAAGCCAATATTCACTGCCTCAACGTGGACCTGGCGCACACCGAAGACCTTACTCACCGCATGGAGCAATTCCGTGACCGCCTGGAGGAGGTCGGGCTAACCAACGCCAAATTTGAAGTGCTGGGGGGCACTGACATCCGGGAAGCGCTGACCGACTACATGGAAGAGCACCGTGTGGACATTTTAGCGATGGTTACGCATAAGCGAAATTTCTTCGAGGAGCTGTTCCGCTACAGCCGGGCTAAAGAAATGTCCTACCACAGCAATACGCCCATTCTTTCTATTCCTGCCCATATTCTGCAGGCGTAGGCCGGGTGGTTTTTAACATAAATTAACAGTTGCGGTCAGGCGCGGGAGGAGTTTTTCTTTCCGCGCCTGCTGTTTTTAGGGCCACCTTAACGCGGGTCAGATAAGATTCGCCAAACAGCGGGCGTTTTCCATCCAAACAACACCGATCGAATCATGAAACAATCTGCAAAAATAACCCTCTTCCTCCTGCTGTCTGCCTTTCTGGCCCTGCCCGCGGTGGCACAAATCAAGGTCACCCCTAAAGTAGGCGTCAACTTCTCAGCAGTTGAGGCGGAACTGGATAATATCACTGCGGAAGCCCGGGTCGGGTACAACGTCGGCCTTGACTTCCGGATGGGCGATGGCCTGTTCTTCCTGCAGCCCGGGGCTCACTACTACAATTATACCGCACAGCTGCAGCAAAATATTGAACGGCCCGATGATATTGCCTTCGAAGAAGAAACTACCATTCAGAGCCTGAAAGCGCCGATCAACCTCGGTTTCCGGGTTACGGGCGACAACGGCCTGCTCGGCATCCACATAAAAGGCGGAGTGACGCCGACCTACGTCATCGGTGTAGCCGAGAAGGAGGGGTTCGCCTTTGACAAAAGCCAGCTCAATACCTTTACCTGGGGAGCAAACGCCGGCGTAGGGATTGATCTGCTCTTCCTGACCATAGATGCCAATTACGAGATCGGGCTGAACGATTTCTTCGCGAATGCCGAAGGCGCTAACAACGTATTGACGATCAGCGCCGGGCTGAAATTCTAAGCTTTTACGAACCATCTGCGGTAAATAAACACATTTCGGGCCTGGGTGCAAAGAATCTGCGCCCGGGCCCGTTTGTTGAGGGACAGTGGCCGGGCCCAATGACTGGCAGGAAAACGCAACGTACTTTTTAAGGAAAGCGCCGCCTCAGCCAAGCTGTTCGCAGCCCTTGTGTCTGCTGCTTTCCCGGGGGATGCGCAGTAGCGAAACATATGAATAAAAAAATAAACTAACGATAGTGTAACCCTCCCTGAGGAACCGCCGTTAAACAAAACGGCAGCTAACGAAGCGACTCAAAATATAAAAAAGCATACCTCCTCCCGCTTCATTATTCGTATGTAGGAAAAATTTAATTCATTTTTTTAGGATATTTAGAATCGATAAGTTAGCTTTGCTACACAAACCTACTGAACAGTCTTCCTCCCCCCATCCCACACTAAGACCGGCTTCTACTTACCGTAATCACATTACCAACTTCATTAGTGGGCCATGCGGTACCACCTTATACCGCAAAATTGTGCTGCATTTTCCGGACGGCTTAGAGGACCGTACGGAAGCCGCAGGGTGGTCTTGCTTGTCTGAATAGCCAGTACAGCCAAGCCTGGTCGATGTATGCACGCTGTCGAAACCTTATTGTGGAACTGTCTAAAGTTTTCACCCATGCACACATGGAACACTATTAAAGCCGTAAACACAAACAAATTAGCACAGGCTATTACAGTCCTGGAAACCCTTGAACGCCCCGCTAATGTCCCCATCCTGGAGCACCTCCGGGAACAAGGCAAGGCCAATCTGCTCGATCTTGCGCTGCGTATGCAGACAAGTGCGGAGCAGCTGGAGCAGCAGCTGGAACAGCTCTGCCACAGCAAGATGATTGTCCGCCATGAGGATATTGTAGGTTGCCACTATGCGCTCAACCTTCCGCAGCTCGCCAAGACGCAGCGGATTGCAAAAGCTTTGGCCGCCTTTTACCGGGAATGATAGGGCTACTAACAAAAGTTATACGGTCTGCTTAAACTTGCTTCGATAGCAATGAAAAGCAAAAAACGAAAAGCCGGAGTCGTCAAACGCTCCGGCTTTTCTCATTCTTGAGGAAGGCCTCGTTTCCCGAAAGGGGGGAGGCATGATTAAGTGTTTAGTGCTCCGCAGACGCTCAGTACCTGCCCGGACAAATAAGTAGACAAGTCTGAACCCAGGAATACGCACACATCCGCTATCTCTTCCGGCTTGCCCAGCCGCTTGAGCGGAATGTTGCTCAGGTAGTGCTCTTTTACCTTATCGTCGAGCTCATCGGTCATATCAGTCTCAATAAAGCCGGGCGCAATCGCATTGCAGCGGATATTACGGGAGCCCATTTCTTTAGCGATAGACTTGGTAAAGCCTAGGATGCCTGCTTTGGAAGCTGCGTAGTTAGCCTGCCCGGCGTTGCCCGTCATGCCTACGATGGAGCTCAGATTGATGATAGAGCCGCCGCGGTTTTTCATCATCGGGCGGACGAGGTGCTTGGTAAGGTTGAAGATGGACTTCAGGTTGGTGTGGATGACTTCGTCCCACTGTTCTTCGCTCATGCGCAGCATCAGCGTATCCCGGGTGATGCCGGCGTTGTTGACCAGTATGTCTACTTTGCCAAATTCTTCCAGCACAGTTTTAGCCAGCTCTTCGGAGGCTTTGAAGTCGGCTGCATCAGATTGGTAGGCTTTGGCTTTGACGCCCAGTTGGCTCATTTCTTCTGCCAGGGCCTCTGCCGGGGCAGCTGAGGAACGGTAGGTAAAGGCTACATCTGCGCCCTGTTCTGCAAATCGGCGGACAATTGCTGCGCCAATACCGCGGGAGCCGCCGGTAACCAGGGCGGTTTTTCCTTCTAGTAATTTCATGTTCGTTGGTTTTGGTAAAGCGGTAGGCCGCTTGAATGTAGGGCGAAAATAGGGAAAAAGTGCACCATTTACCCAATCACAGCCTTCTGTACCTCCACCAGCGGATGCAGCCAGCCTTAGCTATTCAGTATTAAAAAATAAGCAGAAAACGCGATTTTCTGATCATGCTGAATAGTTACGCCTGCCTTTAACGCTTAAGCTTGCTCTTCAAGAACTGCCCCGTATACGAGCCTTCTTCTTCCGCCAGTTCCTCCGGTGTGCCCTGGAAAACGAGATGGCCGCCGTCCTTACCGCCTCCCGGCCCCAGGTCTATGACCCAGTCCGCGCTTTTGATCACCTCCATATTGTGCTCCACGATGAGTACCGTATGGCCGTTTTCCACCAGCGCGTTCATGGCATCGAGCAGCTTGCGGATGTCATGGAAGTGCAGGCCCGTAGTTGGTTCGTCAAAAATAAAGAGGATATGCTCGTTTTTGCGCTCCTGTGTGAGAAACGAAGCGAGCTTCACCCGCTGCGCTTCCCCTCCGGACAGTGTGCTCGACGATTGGCCGAGGTGTACGTAGCCTAGCCCGACATCATACAGCGGCTGCAGCTTGCTGACCACATCGCTCTGCCCTTCGAAAAACTCCAGCGCTTCTTCCACGCTCAGCTCCAGGATATCGTAAATGTTTTTGCCTTTATACTCTACATCCAGCACTTCCTGCTTAAAGCGCCGGCCGCCGCAGGCTTCGCATTCCAGGCGCACATCGGCCAGAAACTGCATTTCCACCACTTGCTCGCCTTCGCCCTTGCAGGTATCGCAGCGGCCGCCATCTACGTTGAAGGAAAAGTGCTTGGGCTTGAAGCCGCGTATCTTGGACAATTGCTGGTCCGACATCAGCTTTCGGATGCCGTCGTAGGCTTTTACGTAAGTAACCGGATTGGAGCGGGAAGACTTGCCGATCGGCTTCTGATTGACCATTTCAATTTGCGTAAGCGCAGACAAACTGCCTTCCAGCCCGTCAAACAGGCCGGGGCCCTGCGAATAGCTTTCTCCTAAATGCTGCTTGAGCGCGGGATAAAGTATCTGCTTAACCAGCGTGGTCTTTCCGGATCCCGATACGCCGGTGACTACGCTCAGTGTGTTGAGCGGGAGCTTAACGTCTATATTTTTGAGATTGTGCTGCCGGGCACCCTTTATTTCAATGAAGTTACCGGAGGTACGGCGGTGGCCGGGGACTTCTATTTGCATCCGCCCGCTCATATATTTAGTCGTCAGGCTTTCCGTGGCATCCTCGTAGATATCCTGATAGGGGCCTGCGAATACCACCTCGCCGCCGTGAATACCGGCCGCCGGCCCGATGTCAATCAGGTAGTCTGCATTCTCAATGATATCCTCTTCGTGTTCTACGACGATGACCGTATTGCCCAGGTCGCGTAGCGATTTCAGTACCCGCACCAGGCGGCTCGTATCCCGTGGGTGCAGGCCAACGCTGGGCTCATCCAGGATATACATAGAGCTGGTGAGGTTACTGCCCAGAGTACGGGTCAGGTTGATGCGCTGCGTTTCACCGCCGCTCAGGGTGGAGGAAATTCGGCTCAGGGTGAGGTAGCCAAGGCCTACATCGTACATGAATTGAAGGCGGTTGGTGATTTCCAAAAGCAGGCGTTTGGCCACCTGCTGGTCGTATTCGCTCAATTCCAGGGTATGAAAAAACTCGAGCAGCTCGTCTACTGGTAATTCGACCAGCTCTGTAATGTCACTGCCGTCTATTTTCACGTAAGTGGCTTCCGGCCGCAGCCGCCCGCCGTCACAGTCAGGGCACTTGGTTTTACCCCGGTAGCGGGCCATCATGACACGGTTTTGTATCTTGTACATTTTCTCCTCCAGCTCGGCGAAGAAGTCGTTGATGCCCCAAAAATGTTGGTTGCCCTTCCACAGCAGCCGCCGTTGCGCTTTGGTCAGCTCCTGATAAGGCGTATGCACCGGGAAGTCAAACTTGTGCGCTGTTTCCAGCAGCCGGTCGAGCCACAAGCCATACTTATCGCCGCGCCAGCAGGCAATCGCCCCTTCGTATACGGATTTGCCGGGGTCGGGAACCACCTTGTTCTCGTCTATACCCATCACCTTGCTGAAGCCTTCGCAGGTCGGGCAGGCACCGTAGGGGTTGTTGAAGTTAAATAACTGCGGAGTGGGCTCGAGGAAGGTCATGCCATCGAGCTCAAAGCGGTTGTTGAACTCTTTCTCCTCCTGCCCCATGATTTCCACAATGCATTCACCCTCCGCCTCGTAGAATGCGGTCTGCACCGAGTCCGCAATCCTTTTGGTATTTTCTTCATCTCCCGGCTTTACCACAAAGCGGTCGATCAGCAGCCGGATGCCCTCGTCCCGGATTTCGCCCAGCTTTTTGCTGAGATAGGGTGGAGCAGCCTCCATGACTTCCTCTACGTACTGCAGTTGCCCGTCCGTCTGCAGCCGGGTATAGCCTTTTTGCAGCAGCAATTCGAGCTCCTGCTTTACCGGCCGGTCTTTGTATTTGTAGGGCAGTGGAATGAACAGCTGTACCTTGGTCCCTTCATCGAAACCATTGATATAGTCTACCACATCAGACACTTCGTGCTTTTTAACTTCCTTGCCGGAAACAGGCGAGATGGTGTGCCCGGCCCGGGCAAAGAGAATCCGGAGGTAGTCGTAGATTTCCGTAAGGGTGCCGACTGTAGAGCGGGCGTTGCTCGTGCTCACTTTTTGCTCAATGGCAATTGCCGGGCAGATGCCTTTGATGTAGTCCACTTCCGGCTTCTTCATCCGCATCAGGAATTGCCGGGCGTAGCTAGACAGGCTCTCCACGTAGCGGCGCTGCCCCTCCGCATAGAGCGTATCCATAGTGATGGACGACTTTCCGGAGCCCGATACTCCGGTGACGACTACCAGCTGGTTTTTGGGGATATGCAGGCTAACGTCCTTTAGGTTGTTGGCTTTGGCTCCTTTGATGTAAATGTTGTCTTTCAGCCCCTGTGCGCTTGGCTTTTCGAGTACGGCAGTGTCTTTCTTCGGCATGGAATCTTGGTCTGATCTGTAAATACGCTGTAGAAACAAATGGGAGGGGCAAGGGTTGTGTCTGCCGACGCGGCAATAAAGTTGTCAAAACCTTTTTGCGTATCCCCTGTTTCCTGGCTTATTCTAAAACCCTTAATTTGAGAGGCTTATCTGCTATTTTGGCCATACTCCGTACGCTTTCCTCTCTTTTGCTCAGGGCACGATTGCACCTAATTTTGGCGACGCTTTTGATAATTTCTCCTTTGTGGAATTTACTCAAAGCTTAGCTATAGCGGAAGGCTATATGGTGTTCCATTTCTTCCAAACGGAAAATGAGCCGCATGCGGTGTTGATCATCGATGAAAATCGCCTTATATAACAGACTCCGCAGAAGAAGAAAGGCTCAAAATAAGTGTTTCTGGCTTTCGATGCCTGAAACCGCTATCTTTGTACTGCGTAATAAAGTTATAGGACATGCAGTACCTCGACCCAAAAAATGACCTGACCTTCAAGAAGGTGTTCGGCGAGCACCCACACCTGCTGCGCAGCTTCCTGAATGCCCTCCTGCCACTGGAGCCGGGTCAGGAGATCGTGGAGCTGGAGTACCTGCCCGCCGGCCTGGTGCCGGAAATCCCGCTGATGAAGCATACCATAGTAGACGTGCGCTGCCGGGATAACCGGGGCCGTCAGTTTATCGTGGAAATGCAGATGCTTTGGACCGACAGTTTTAAAAGCCGGGTATTGTTCAATGCCTCAAAGGCCTACGTCAAGCAGCTGGACCGGGCGAAGGTGTACAAAGGCCTGAAGCCGGTCTATGCGCTGAGCCTTGTGAACCAGAACTTTGAGCCGCAGCTGCACGAATACTACCACCACTATGCGCTCTACCACAGCGAGTACCCACAAAAAAAGATAGACGGGATGGAGCTGGTATTTGTAGAGCTCCCGAAGTTCAAGGCGCAAAACCTAACAGAAAAAAGGTTGCAGGTGCTGTGGCTGCGCTACCTAACGGAAATCGAGGAAGAAGTCGAGCATCCTCCGGCAGACTTGCTGGAAGTGCCGGAGATACGGGAAGCGCTGGAGCACATCCGGGTATCCGCTTTCACCAAAGCGGAGCTGGAAACCTACGACAAATACTGGGACAGCGTGCGCAGCGAGCGCACTTTGCTGGAGGAAGCGGAGCAAGCCGGTTTGGAGAAAGGCGAGCAGATCGGCTTGGAAAAGGGCGAGCAGATCGGCTTGGAAAAGGGCATCGCAATCTATCAGGACTGGCAGTCCGGCGCTTCCGCTGAAGAGATTGCAGCCCGATTTGGGCTGACGGCCGAGCAGGTGAAGGAGTTGCTTCGCCAGTTGGAAAAAGGGAATTAGAAGAGGTAGCCAGCGCCAGGCCAGGAGAAAATGAAAAAGCCGGAGTGGAAGATCCACCCCGGCCATCAGTTATGTTTTATGCTTAGTTAATTCAGCTACTGAAGGACGATTTCGCGCTCCTCGACCAACTTGCGAATGTTGATCAGCGCGTAGCGCATACGGCCCAGCGCGGTGTTGATGCTCACGCGGGTCAGCTTGGCAATTTCTTTGAAACTCATATCGGCATAGTGGCGCAGGATGACCACTTCGCGCTGCTCCGGCGGCAGCATATCTACCAGCGCACGCACTTTATCGTGCGTTTGGCTGCGGATGATACTCTGCTCAGCGTTCTTTTCGGGTGACTGCAGCACGTCGAAAATGTCGAAGGTCTCGGTAGGAGATACCTTCGGGCGCCGCTTGTTACGGCGGAAATAATCCACGCACATATTGTAGGAAATACGCATGGCCCACTGCAGGAATTTACCTTCGTGGTTGTACTTCCCTTTGCGAAGGGTATCGATGATTTTGATGAAAACTTCCTGGAAGATGTCTTCCGCAAGGCTTTGATCCTTGACGAAAAGGTAAATGGAAGTGTAGATTTTTTGCTTGTGGCGGTTCAATAACTCTTCGAAAGCGCGCTCGTCGCCTTCCAAATAGTTAGAGATCAACTGTTGGTCATTCAGTGGTGTAACTTGCATAACTAAATAATTAGCGTTATGGGATGATTATGTCGCAATTTTTTAGTGTAGAAGTTACTTCCTATAGACTACAGTTTTTGTTAAAGAAAGGTGTGCCTAATGATTAAACACAATTCAAATATAAGGGCATCTGACCAAAGATGCGAGCCCCGGCCCGATTTTTTTTGGTTCTTTAACAGAAAATTAACCAGATTTGCAAAATAAACCATAAATCTGTGCCGCAAAAACGCACATTTTGTTAAGTGATTTAAGGTTGTCTGTACTTCCGTTCGGGGAAATAAGAAAAAACAGGCTAAAAATTCTGAACTGAAAAATAGTGGGATTTTTTTATCTGGCAACTAACAACTTGGCCCTTTTTTTGATCAGGAGGCAATAATTTCACAAAAGGAATGGCATACTTACAGCCGCTTTGGCCGCACCCATTTTAGACAGCCAAAATCAAAATTGAAAACCAACGAATTATAAGTTATGAAATCTTACCTGATAAGCTGCAGCCTCTTATTAGCCTGCCTCTTCGCAAACGGGCAGTCCGACTACAACCACTCGCCCTGGCACCTTAAAGCGGTCAATATTGATCCGTCCAACTACTATGGCATCACCTGCGCCAACGGTATGATCGGCCTGGTCTCTTCTCCTGAGCCCATGAAAATACAGGATGTCGTGCTCAACGGTGTTTACGATTACTATCAGCGCGGCCGGGTATCCAATATACTCAAAACCTTCAACCACCTCAATATGGAGCTCGATGTGAATGGCCGGCGGGTCAGCCGGAATAGCATCAGCAGCTATCAGCAAACGCTGGATATGAAGGAAGCAGAGTTGCGGACGACCTTTGAGGTAGGCACCCAGCTGAGTGTGGAGCACCGCATGCTGGCCCTGCGCCACCTGCCTTATACCGCTATGGTTATTGTGGAAATGCGTGCGCTGGAAGACGTTACCGTTACGCCGCTTTCCATTATCGAAGCGCCCAACCATCTGCGTGACGTGCGTAACTTCTACAGTGAAGTCGACCGCCCACACGTGAATATACCGCTGCTGAGCTCGTTGGCGGATAGCCCCTCCGGACGGCTGAAGGTAGCGGCTTCCAACAGCTTTATCTTTGAAGAACCTCATGGCGAAGAGCCGGACGTCATCCACGAAGACTGGGACTATAACCGTCATTTGGCCAAATTTACTGTAGACCTGAAAGCCGGCGAAACCTACCGTTTCAGCCTGGTCGGTTCCACGGTTTCCTCCGAACATTACGAGGACCCCTTCAATGAGGCAGAGCGGCTGACCATTTTTGCGAAACTCGAAGGTCGGGAGCGGCTGTTGCAACGGCACCGTGCTGCCTGGCAGGAGCTGTGGCAAAGCGACATCATCATAGAAGGAAATGTAGCCGATCAGCGGGAGGTGCGCAGTATGCTCTACCATCTCTACTCTTTTGCCCGGGCGGGCACTGCCTACAGCCTTTCGCCCATGGGCTTGTCCGGCCTGGGGTACAACGGGCATGTATTCTGGGACACCGAAATATGGATGTACCCGCCGCTGCTGGTGCTGCAGCCGGAAATCGCCCGCTCCCTGCTGGAGTACCGCTTCGAGAGGTTGGAAGCAGCGAAGCAAAATGCTTTCGCACACGGCTACGCAGGGGCGATGTACCCCTGGGAGTCTGCTGCCGACGGTTCTGAAGACACGCCGGTCTGGGCGCTTACCGGCCCCTTTCAGCATCACATCTCCGGAGATATCGGCTGGGCCTGCTGGAAATACTACCAGGTAACGCAGGATAAGGAATGGCTGGAGCAGCGCGGCTACCCGATACTGGAAGCGGTGGCGGACTTCTGGGCGAGCCGGGTAGAAAAAGGAGAAGACGGGCAGTACCATATTAATAATGTCATCGGTGCCAATGAATTTGCTGAAAATATAGACGACAACGCCTACACCAACGGCATGGCCATTACCGTGCTGCAGTACGCTGCGCAGGCTGCGCGGGAACTCGGCCGGCAGCCGGACCCGGATTGGGAAAAAGTGGCCCGCAACATCCCCATTCTCACTTTTGAAGATGGCACCACCCGCGAAAATGCCAGCTACGAGGGCGAAACGATTAAGCAAGCGGATGCTAACCTGCTGGCCTACCCGATGGATGTGATTACGGACGAAAGGCGTATACGTAAAGATTTAGCGTACTATGAGCCGCGTCTTGCCGAAGAAGGCCCGGCGATGTCTCACTCCGCACTATCCGCAATCTACGCCCGGCTGGGAGAGGCCGAAAAAGCCTATGAGCTGTTCCGCCGCAGTTACCGCCCCAACCGGGTGCCGCCGTTTGGCGTGCTGGCGGAAACAGCCGGAGGGACTAACCCCTACTTTGCTACCGGTGCCGGCGGTACGCTGCAAGCAGTTTTATTTGGGTTTGGTGGACTGCCTATTACAGATGAAGGCGTGGTACAAAAGGGCGCTGTACTGCCCAAAGCATGGAAGGGGCTGCAGTTGACCGGTGTCGGCCGGGAAGAGACAAAATACACGGTGAAATAAGCGGTAAGGCTCACCGGCGGGCGGCAACGTAGCCAAAGTTGGCATAAAAAGAGAATTCCGGCTGCCAGTGTTCCGGCTGCGGCCAGGGCTCCGTAATCGTACGGACAATCCCCCTTCCGGCGTAAACAGCAGATTCCGGCAAGCCATTATTTTGTTGCAGGCGGAGTGCAATGCCCAGCCCGAAGCCGTACTCCGCAATAAAGCGGTTCTTCAGGTATCGTTGCCCGAGCGTGAATACCAGCCCGTATTTGCGGTTGTGCGTATCGTAGCGGATGGGGGCCCGCTGTAGTGCCCCCGGGCTGGCCTCGAAATCGTTCTCCACTTCTGCCCAAAGTATCCGCTGCAGATACATGATCTCGAAAAAACGGCCGTTCTTTCGGGCGCTTGGATATTTTCGGAGCGCCGCCCGGAACCGATACCCATTGGAAGAAGCAGAGTGCCCAATGCCCAAAATGGGGCCGCCCTCTACCTGTGCAGACCATTGGGGCCCCCACTGGTACTCCACGGCGATATGCGCACTGGGCAACAGGATGTCGAGCAGGCTGCTGATGCTGGTCTTGACCAGGAGCCTCGGGCTGGCTTCAGGCTGAGCAGGCAGCCGCAGAGCGAGCCCTAAAAGCAATACGCAGACGAAATGAGTATAAGCGGCTTTCATAAACAGAGGGTATAAGTGGTTTTTGCAAGTTTGGACGAGTGTGCGGGGAATAAAGTTGGGTAGCTTTAGGTTTTTTTGACAGAAAGCAGCACTTTGGTGCTCTTAAGCCCAAAAAAACAGTGTTCTTCTTGCAACTTCTTTTTTCTTATTTTTGATTTTTACAAATTCAACTGCATGCGATACAGCCCGGAGGAAATAAAAGGTTTTGAGTCTCAGCTGGAGTTGTTGGTGCGTAAGCTCAACTTCATGCAGTCTGAGCGTGCCCGGGCCGTAGATGCGAATGCCAAATTCTCCATCGAGGAGGAAATCGTACAGCTGCAGGGGCAGATACAGGGCCTGAAGAGTAAGCTGAGCCAGGCCACCGGGCTGCCAACGGTGGATGCACGGGCGCAGCTGCAGGATGCGATCCGCCGTTTGCAGATTGATGAAAAGGAAGAGATCGGGCTGCTGCACCTTGTTAATTGCGACCGCAAAGAAATGGTAGACCGCTTTTGGGATGCCTTCGACGATAAGGAGCGGGAGCATTTCCAGTTTTACTTCATCAGCGGATGTCCTACGCAGATGCCTCCGAGCTTCGCCGAACGCATGGTATACGAGCTGTTGGTAGAGGAGCTGGATGGCGAAACCGATGCACTGCATATGATTACCCACGAGGACAGTGGCCGGCTCCGGATTCAGGACCTGCCGATGGGGCGCAACGCCCGCAAGTCCAAACAGCGGTTTAAAGAGTACGTACAGGAGCGCTTCCGCTTCGCGGACACCCAATCCTTTGATGCATTCATCGAGACGGGCGTCCCCAATCTGCCCTATGATTTCGTGTCGGTAGTATTTGAAATCCACGAGCGCAACTGGAACCGTGATTTGCCGGAATACCTGCAGTGGATGATTGATACCTTTCAAAGCCCGCATGAGAAGGTGCCCAAATTCCTGTTTTTCTTCGTGGTTTACCTCGAAAACCAACACCTGGGTAAAATGGGGGCAGACCAGGAAGCCATTTATAAATCTCTGGAGGAACTGGGCGGCACCGATAAGGCTACTTTACTGTCCCCACTGGAGCCGGTGGAAGACAGAGATTTGCGGGCCTGGCTGATGAAC
>CAJXXJ010000023.1 GCA_913062745.1 uncultured Phaeodactylibacter sp. | reverse complement strand
AACTTGGTGGAACACCTGGGTCTCGCTTTCGTGCTCGGCGAGGGGCATGACGGGCGTCGCTTCGCCATCGTCCTTCAGTTTAAAAGCAAAAGCCCCGTAGTCCTGCGCGTAGCCTATGAGGTAGTCCTCCCACACTTCTAGCTGTTTGATATGCCCCGATTGGGCGTCTACGCCGTAGCGCTCGCTGGCAAATTGCGGTTCGAAAGGGCCACGCAGGGCATCCGTCTTCATGTCGTACAAATAAATACGCTCTGCCCCGTGCACGGCTAGCAGGCGCGATACGCTGTTGTAGTTGATGGCCGCAATGTAATAAGGGAAGTCTGGGCTGATATTGACCGGTAGCGTTTGCCATTGCACCAAGCTGCAGGACGGCATAGCATACACTTCGAGGATGCGGTGGCTGTGCCCTAGCTCCGGATGCCGGGTGCTGCTGTCTGCTTTGATGACTATGTACAGCCCATTCTGCTCACTGTAGTATTCGTTGCGGCCTAAAACGGTTCCACCCGTCGTGCAGGATTTGGAAACCGGCTGGCTGGACCGCTGCAGGGCCAGGGTATCTGCACTGCTGTCCGGTTCACTGCCGGTACTGTCCTCTTCGGGTGCCGGGCCGCAGCTCAGCAGCAGGAGAAGAGGCAGTGCGTAGAGGAAATTGTTAATCGTCATGTTTGTTTTTTCTATCCAACACCCTGCTTTATAAGCTTGTTGCTGCGCGCCGGGATAAGTACTGCAGAAAATACGACTTTTTTCGTAGATAAAACTTGACATTACGAAGTCTTTCGTATACTTTTGTCTACGAACGAATTCGTAATACAATGAATAAAGAACCAAACAAGCGGCCTACGGAATCGGAGCTGGAAATCCTGCAGATACTCTGGCAGCGGGGCCCGTCCTCTGTACGCGAGGTGAACGATAAGCTCAACGAGCGGCGGGAGGTAGGGTATACCACTACGCTCAAGCTGATGCAGATCATGGCAGACAAAGGCCTGGCGCACCGCAATACCGAAAGCCGCACCCACATTTACAGTGCCGCCGTACAGGAAGAAGACATACAGCAGCGGCTGCTACAGCGCTTTGTAGACCGGGCTTTTCGTGGCTCGGCGGCCAAAATGGTGATGCAGGCACTGGGCAACCACCGTGCATCAGAAGAGGAGCTGGACGAGATCAAAGCCTTAATTGAGCAGATGGAAAAACGTTCGAAAGAATAACAGAAATCACCCGACTATGTCTATACTACAACCATTCTTTACGGATGAATTTACACACGCCGTTGGCTGGACGGTCCTCCATTCTCTTTGGCAGGGCATGCTGATTGCGGTACTGCTGGGCTTGCTGCTGATCTTAAGCCGAAAGCGGAGCGCCCGCCTGGCTTATGCCCTGTCTAATGCCGCCCTTTGGCTGTTTTTCCTGTCTGCCGCCGGCACCTTCTTCTGGTTGTACGAGCCGGCTACCGCCCTGCCCACTACACTGCCTGCCGAAGAGCTGGGGCCCGGCCTGTTACTGCCGGCTCAGCCCACCGGCGAACAGGCTTGGCTAAGCCGGTGTGAGCAGTATTTCAGCCAACACCTGCCGCTAATTGTCAGCATTTGGGCACTGGGCGTTGCCTGCTTTCTGCTGCGCATGCTGGGAGGCCTGGTGTATGTGCAACAGTTGCGTTCCCGTGGCGTAGTCCCATTGCCGGAGCACTGGCAGATACGGCTTCGTCAGCTTCAGCAGCAATTGGGGCACCGGCGGCCGGGGCAGCTGCTGGAGTCGGTACGCATAACGGCTCCGATGGTCATCGGCTGGCTCAAACCGGCCATACTCATGCCAGTGGGAGCGCTGACGCACCTGAGCCCGCAGCAGGTGGAAGCAGTGATTGCCCACGAGCTGGCCCATATTTACCGGCACGACTATTTGCTAAACATCTTTCAATCCATAATCGAAGCGCTATTTTATTTCAATCCGGCTGTTTGGTGGATATCCGCTCAAATTCGTACAGAACGGGAGAACTGCTGTGATGATATAGCAGTCCGCCTGTGCGGCAACTCGCTGAGCTACGCTAAAGCCCTGGTCCAACTGGAAGAGCGCAGCTACCACCATCCTCGTATGGCGATGGCGGCTGCCCGCCGGGGCCAGGGGCAGCTGATGCAGCGGGTACGGCGTATCCTCCATCAACCACAAAACAAAGTAATGATGATTGAAAAATTCACCGCCGGCGGCCTGCTGCTGTTGATACTGCTTGGCTTTACCTTAAGCCAGCGTGCCGGGCAGGACGCCGCACCCGACGAATCTGGATGGATCAGAAATGTACCCGGCCAGGCCCGTAGTATTGCTGCCCGTTTAGACTCTTTGCCGAAAGGCAAAATCATGCTGCGGTCGGACTACAATGGAAAGACGGTAGAAGCTCAACTGGAAGATGGCTCTATCAGGAGCCTGGAAGTCAACGGAGAACCTGTACCGGAAGCGGAGTACGGGCAGTACGAGGAAATGCTGCAGACTATGCTGGCAGATATCCCCACCCCTCCCGCTCCCCCTGCTCCGCCTGCTATGGGGGACGTTCCTGCACCGCCTCCGCCCCCCGCACCGCCGGCACCTGATTCGGACCATATTCCGGCACCACCGGCACCACCGGCACCGCCCGCGCCTTTTAAGGAGGGCGATAACCGGGTCTACGTTGAAGAGCTGGAAAACGGTAAGCGGGTGGTTATCGTAAGCCCAAAGCACAATGATGGAAAACCCCTCAAAATCATAGTGGAGGAAGAAGACTACACGCCTGTAGTCCGCATCCTTGGGGACAAGGTGGTTATTCAGGATAGCTCAGCCCGTGCCTTCGGCCTGTTTCCCGGCGCGGAAGATTTTCGCCTGAAGCAGGGAGCATGGAAGGAAGCGATTGGGCTGGCCCGCCTAGAGTCAGAGCGTGCTTTTGAGGAAATGCGATTTGAAGATGAAGAGATGCGCAAGCTGATGGAAGAGGCGCAGGAAAAAGCGGAATTGGCCCTGTCTGAGCTGGAGTTGGACCAGGAAGTCTACGAGGAAAAAATGCGGGAAGCTTTTAAGGATATCGAGCTGCGGTTTACCGGCGACAACTGGGGCCTGCGCACGCCCTCTGATGCTGACATACAGGTGCTGAATCGATTTCCGGCAGCAGACATGAAGTCTGCCATGGAGCAACAGCTACTGCGCGATGGCTTTATACAGAGCACGGAAGACTACAAGTTCCAGATTGATGGAAAGGGCAAACTCAAAATAAACGGGCAGCGCATGCCGGATGGCGTATATGAACGCTACAAACGGCTGTACGAGCGCTCTACCGGCCTTAAGCTGGAGGAGGGCGACGAGGTGGAGATCAAGCGCTGATGGCCTGAAATTATAGCAACTTTACGCCTTGTTTCGGATACTTCCGGAGCAGGGCGTTCTTTTTTTTAGCCCGCTCTTTCAGGTGCCAATGGCCTTTAGCTGTCGAGCCATTGCTTAAATTCGGCAGCCCGGTCTCTGCTCACCGCCACTTCAAAGTCCACCGGGGGCTGCAGCCTGATGAGCCAGCGCCCGTTGAAGTAAGGTGCAGCGGAATCCACAGCATTGATGTGAGCGATGACTTTCCGGTTGAGGCGGAAGAAAGACTGAGGGTCAAGCTGCGGCATGAGGGCGTCGAGTGTATAGTCTACGGCGTGGCGTTTATTACGGCTCACCTGAGCGAAAACAATACCGTCTTCCGAATAGAAGTAGCAGATATCATCTGCTGCAATGTAGCTGAGCTGTTGGCCTACTTTAATGATGAAACGGGATTTGTAGGAAGGGCTCGTCAGGCTTTCCATCAGAGACTGTATGACTTCCTGCTGCAGCGGCTGTGCCTGGCCGAACAAGCGCTCAAATTTATCCAGGGCTTGCTCCAGCTCCTCATCATCAATAGGCTTGAGCAGATAATCCACGCTATTGTGCTTGAATGCTCTAAGAGTATACTGATCGTAGGCTGTCGTGAATATGACCGGCGCTTCAAACGCGCTTTTCTTCAGGATGTCAAAGCTCAGCCCGTCCGCCAGTTGTATATCGAAGAAGGCAAGATCAGGTGCTTCGTTGGCCTGCATCCAGGAAAGTGTGGCCTGTACGCTATCGAGCTGAGCGCAGATGTCGTAGCCCGGGCGGAAGGTTTGCAATAACTGCATCAGCCGTTTGGCAGCGGGCGGCTCATCTTCGACTATAAGAATACGCATGTCACAAATGTTGTCAAAAGGATTAACAGCGGGCTTTAGGTGGGAAAGCCCGTCACATTATTTGGTAAATGTAGCCCGTTTAACGCAAAGGAAAGGTCAACTCCAGAAATATGTTGACATCAAAAACACTAAAATGGTGATAACTTTCAGGCAAAACCATGGGGTATTCATTAGCATTTAAAAAGCAAGTGCTAAAGTGTACACTGTCCAACGAGATCACTGCGAATCAAGCATCAAAAGGAATACAGGATAGGCGGCAAAATGACAGTATACCGGTGGCAGGAACGTAAAGAAAAAAATGGGCAATTCAAATTTGGAGCTAAAAAACCAGCGAATCGGGTACTATGATTTAAGGTTTTTAGTCATGTCACCGTTGGCTGGCAAAAAAATTGAATAATTTAGTATATTACAGGCGGGTATGTGTATTCTGTTGTTTTTCTTATTGCCCGTCTCCACAAAAGTTCCCAAAAACAAAAAAATATTCTGCATGGCAAAGAAGCGAAATGGCGCTTCGGCGGGTCTGTCAGGTAGAATAAGAAGCACAGCGTAAGCTGTGCGCTAAAAGGACGGTTTTTGGTGAACAATTTCACCTCCGCCGGGCAGCCCGGTAGAGCCCGGGTTTGCCCGGTATTTGTTTCCGAACCCTATTTCTGATATAAGCGCGCAAAAAGTAGCACTTAAGAAAATAATTCCTTATTTTTGCCAAGTGCTGGCGCGAAGTCCTGTCGTGCCAAGCCTCAAACTTACAAACCGGATAGTCTGTCGCCTGCTCAGACCAGCAGGTTTCCCTTTTTGCCTTCAGCGGAGGGAACCCGAAGTTGAAAAATCGGTTATTCCCTTTACAAGCCCTTCGACTACAGAGTAAGATCAACACCCTTTACTCCTGTATCTATTTTACATTATTTATTGGCTGGAAGTGTATGCTTTCTTCATCTTCTGCGTCAGAGTCTTAGATTTGGCTCGGAATTTGTAGGAGGAATATCGATGAACAAACCAGATATACTCTGCGAACAACCACGGACAGTCAGCATTGAAGCTAACAAATTATTGATCACATGGGACATAGCTACACCGCTACTTTTACAAAGCACATCAAATCACTGCTGCAGCAGGGTAAGTTGGCAGGCTTTGCACTGTTGCTCTTCACACTGGGGATGCCCCTCAGCAGTGATGCGCAGGCGCAGTGCACTATTGAGATTGAAAACATCAACGTCAGCTGTAATTACGCACAGGGCAGTAGTACGTTCTCTGCCAGCTTCGACCTGAGCTGGGCCGGGGTTTCAGCAGATTCTGTTACCGTCATGCTCGGCGGGCAGGCACAGACGTACCCGCTGGCCACCTCAAGCGGCAATCAGACCATCACCGGGCTTAGCCTCCCGGCTCCGGGCTTCGGGTATACCCTGGCGGTTATGGCCGGCTCCGGCTGTCAGGTCTTTGCACAGGTTGATGCCATCGCCTGTACGCCGCCCTGCCCGGAGGAGGCAGACGCAATCGGCGGCTTCGTCTGGAAAGATGCTAACTATAACGGGCTGATTGATGGCGAAAGCG
The DNA here is from genome assembly GCA_913062745.1 of uncultured Phaeodactylibacter sp. Lineage (GTDB taxonomy): Bacteria > Bacteroidota > Bacteroidia > Chitinophagales > Saprospiraceae > Phaeodactylibacter. Next base: position 9,141 of record CAJXXJ010000023.1, on the reverse strand, counting down.
GGCTGGCCAACGTCAAAGTGGAGGCCTATGACTGCAACGGTGAGCTTGCTGGCTCCGCTTTCTCTAATGCGGACGGGCAGTGGAGCATCCCGGGCCTGCAAAGCGCGGCAGAATACCGGGTGGAGTTTGTAGCCCCTACCGGCATGGCGGCGTCTTTCCTTAATGACCAAAATGGTTCCGACGTGCAATTTGTGGAAACGGGCAACTGCGGCATCACCGCCGGGTTTACCCCACAGGTACTGGAAGAAGAGTGCGGCAACCCGGATAACGTCGGGAATCAGTGTGTGGAAAACTTCAATACGCTGGCCTGGTCTGATTATGCAGACGGTGCTATCCCGTTCCCCTTCCCGCCTTACGGCAAAAATGTAAACGGCGACATGGTGTACTGGTCCCGTACCATCAATGACGCTACCGACTATACCCACCGGGTGATGCACGAAGTGCTGGGCGGCGAAGACGCTTACTACTATCTGGAGATGGATGCGGAAAGCACAGCGAATGACGCTTCTAAAGACGTAGGCGTAGTCTTCGCGTTTGACCGTCCCGTACAGCGGCTGAATTTTGAGCTGCTGGATATTGATATTTCCGGTAATGCACTCGACCGGGTGAGCGTGAAAGGTTACCTCGGCGGTAAGCCGGTGGCGCTCAACATGGATGATGTCATCGTCGGCAGCCGCGTAAATGTAATCGGCAATGGCGTCTTTGAAGGTACACAAACCGTTTCCGACGCCTCTACCCACGGCAACGTCCGTATCCTCTTTGAAGAAGTGGTCGATCAGGTATCGATCAGCTATACCGCAGCGGGTTCTGCTGCCAACAACCCCGACATTCAGGCGATCGGTATCGGTGATATTTTCTGGTGCGACGAAGAGGTAGCGATTGCACCGCAGTGCGCTCGTATCATGGACTGGATGCACTTCAGTGATAACGACGAGGGCCCAATGCCTTACATCATGGACGGCATGACCGTCAGCATGGATAAAATGGATCCGGAAGGAATCGCTATTTCTTCCGCATTCAAAGTGGATAACGATCAGACACCGCTCGGCGGCCTGCGCGGCTTTTGGCCACTGGGTATGGATGCTGCCACAAACGGGCAATTCATACAAACGAGCCTCAACTTCGACGCCCCAATTGAAGACGTGCGCTTCTCCATCCTTGGTATCGATCAGCAGAGTGCTGCCTACCACGATAAAGTCAGCGTGCACGCTTACCTGGATGGACAGGAAGTGCCTATTCTGCTCGGCGACCTCGAAGTTGCCGCCGGCCTGATGGATGGCCTGGTGACGCTGATGAACGCCAACGAATACGAAGCGGAAGACTACATGATCAACGGTGCCTCTGTGGACGGCAATGTGCACATCGCCATCCCGGGCAAAATCGACTCCTTAGTCGTACGCCTGGAAACCGGCAGCAACAGCCCGGCAGACCCGGCAGCGCAGATGATCGGCCTGAGCGACCTGCAGTTTTGCATTTGCCGGCCAGCACCGATTCAAATCGGCGACTTTGCCTGGATTGATGAAGACCGTGATGGCGTGCAGGACGCCTGTGAGAGCCCGCTCGCCGGACTACCCGTTAAGCTTTACAATCAGGACGGCCTGCTGATAGCCTTAACAGAAACCAACGCGCAAGGACAGTACCACTTTACCAACGCACAGGCGGCAGGTGAAGAGTGGATGATGCCGACGCAGCTTATGCCGCAAACGCTTTATTACATCGTCTTCGGCGAAGGCGACAGTGCTTTTGGCAATGGCTTCATCAATGTGGGCGGAGAAGGCTACCGCATGACTGTGGCTTCTGCCGGAGAGGGCAATAATGCCTATATGAATGACTCCGATGCGGAGGAGCTTACTAATGATATGCCGGGTAGTATGCCCGATGGGCTGCCCTATATCGCTTACACTACCGGTGAGGCAGGCTGGACCAATCAGTCGCTGGACGTAGGCTTTCAGACCCTCAACTTTGACCTGGCCATTTCTGCGGAGCTGGATACCGCGCTGACTGCCCCGCCCTTCCTGCCGGGAGAGCTGGTCACTTACACCGTCAAAATATTCAACGAGGGCCTGATCGATGCGGCCAACGTACGATTTACGAACTATCAGCCCGATGCGCTGCAGCTCGTAGTCGGCGGCGATTACCATCAGGCCGGCACGCTGTACCGTATTGCTCAGCTTTCGGCCGGCGACTCTGCGGTGACAAGCATTACTTACCGGGTGAAGCAAACCTTTGAAGGAGGCCCGGTTGTCAACGCCTACGAAATAACGCAGTCTAATAACGCCATCAACTACGATGATATCGACTCTGTTGGTGATTTCATCAACGGCAATGACCTTGCGGATGAAGATGACTATGCAGCAGTGGAAATCACTGTGGAAGAAGCACTCATCTTTGACCTTGCTTTGCAAAAAACCGTAGTCGGGCAGGGGCCATTCCAACCCGGCGATGCTGTGGCATTTGAGATTACGGTGCACAACGAAGGCATTCTGGAAGGTACCGACATTCAGATTATGGACCGCGTACCGGCAGGCCTGGTGCTGGCCGATGATAACTGGCAGATGCAGGATGGCAACGCGGTACTCGTGGAGCCGATCGAATCACTGGCTACCGATGAGTCCGTCACCCTGACGATTAATTTTACTATTGCGGAAGGTTACACCGGAGGCACTATCGTGAACGAAGCCGAGATCATGAGCTTCTACAACTTCCCGTGGACTGACGATCAGGACTCTTCTCCGGAAAATGGAAATGAGGACGAAGACGATCAGGATAATGCCCTGCTCGTTATCGAAAACATATTTGACCTTTCACTGCAAAAGGACGTATTCAGCAACGGCCCTTATTCCCCCGGCTCCACGGTCACTTATTCCCTGACAGTCACTAACGAAGGCTCCGTAACGGCTTATGACATTTACCTGGCGGATAATGTACCGTCCGGCCTGCAGCTGTTGGGCACCACATGGGTAATGGAAGGAAACTACGCTACGATGGCCAACCCGATCGCGGAACTGGCACCGGGGGCTTCCGCTACAGTAGATATCTCTTTTCAGGTCATGCCGAGCTTCCTGGGGGCTTCTATCACCAATACAGCCGAAATCATCAGCTTCAGGAATGAGCCTGAAATGGATGATGTAGATTCCACGCCAGCTAACGGCAGCACTTCCGAAGACGACGATGACCGGGTGACGATCACCGTACAGCAGGGGCAGCAGGTCTATGACCTTTCTCTCACTAAGGAAGTCAATACACAGCTGACGCCTGGCCCTTATTTCCACGAACAAATTGTCACTTTTGACATCACGGTAACCAACGAAGGCAACGTCACCGCTTACAACGTTCAGGTAGCTGACCACATCCCCGCCGGCCTTGAACTGGTGGACCCCGACTGGATACCCTTCGCTAATTTGGCGGTCAACCCCGACGGTATCCCCTCACTGGAGCCCGGCGAGTCCGTTACTTTGACCATTGATTTCAACATCAGCCCCACCGCTCCGATCGGGCAGATTGAGAACTACGCTGAAATCTATGCTGATTTTACGGGTAACGGACTGGACGACGTCGACTCCACACCTGGCAATGGCATCAACAACGGCGAGGACGACGAAGATGTGGCTTACCTGCAGGTGAGCGGCGAGGTAAGCGTGTTTGACCTGGCACTGGAAAAGCGCCTCAAAACATCCCTGACGCCTGGCCCCTTCGCGCCGGGTGATGCGGTGACCTTCGAACTGGAAGTCACCAATGAGGGGACCGTGGACGCCACGAATATTCAAATTGCGGACCTTATCCCCGCCGGGCTTCAGCTCGACGATGCGGATTGGGTAGCATTTAACAATAATGGCAATATCGTTATCCTTGACCAGCCTATCCCGAGCCTGGCGGCCGGTGCATCCACCACGGTGGACATCAGCTTCATCATCAAGAGCAATTTTGCCGGTAATACCATCAACAACCGGGCGGAGATCGGTGCAGCAAGCAACCCGCTGCAACTGCCCGATGAAGACTCCACGCCAGCCAATGGCCTGACGGCGGAGGACGATTTTGATAACGAAAGCATTCAGGTGCAGCAGGCTTTTGACCTGGCACTGGATAAAACGGTACTGACCCCGCCGCCTTACGAAGCCGGGCAATACGTTACTTATGAACTGACGGTGTACAATCAGGGTATGATCACTGCTTACGATGTGGAAGTATTTGATTATTACCCCACCCAGCAATTGCAGCTGGCTGATGCGGACTGGACTCCGGTAGCCGGCAATATTCTGGAGCTGGCGACGCCTATTGCAGAAATTGCGCCCGGCGCTTCTGTCACCGTGCCGATTACTTTCCAGATCAAGCAGGTCCCCTGCGGCTCCACCATTACGAACTGTGCCGAAATTGGCGGTGCATCCAATGCTCAGCAGGATGGCGACTCAACGCCGGCAGATGGCAGCCACGATCAGGATGACGACGATGCAATCGATATTCACACCAGCTGCACGCAAGAGTTCGACCTGGCACTGACCAAGTCGGTGACCGGTGGAAGCAACTTCAGCCCGGGCAGTACGGTGACTTTCGCAATAGAAATTTTCAATCAGGGAGACATTACTGCTCACAACATCGTAGTGCAGGATTACTTCCCGCAGGGCTTGCTGCTGATTGACCCCAACTGGTCTCCGGGCAGCGGTGTGGCAACGCTGAATACCCCGATCGCTTCTCTGGCGCCGGGAGCTTCCACGACTTTGTCGGTCACTTTTGCGATCAGCCCGGCTTTCAGCGGCTCCTCCCTGACCAACTATGCAGAAATTAAGTCAGCCAGCAATCAGCAGGGACTGGCGGATACAGACTCCACGCCGGGCAACTCAAGTGCAGGCCCGGATGAAGATGACTACGACGGGGCAGTGGTGCACATTGTGCAGCAGGTGTTTGACCTGGCGCTGAGCAAGTCGCTCAAGACCAGCGTAACTCCCGGCCCGTTTGTAGCCGGCAGCAATGTGGTTTTCCGGATTGATATCATCAATCAGGGCAACGTTACTGCTCAAAATATCCAGCTGCGCGAGTACTTCCCTGCCGGCCTGCAGCTTACGGACGCCGACTGGACGGCCGTTGGTAACGTAGCAGAACTGCTGACGCCCATCGTCAGCCTGGCACCGGGCGCGACCACAAGCGTGGACGTCTCATTCAAAATATCTGATACCTTTACCGGGACAAGCCTGACCAACTACGCAGAAATTGGCAGCGCCTTTAACCAGCCGGGCCTGCCGGATACCGACTCTACGCCGGGCAACGGCAGCTTTGGCAGCCATGAGGATGACTACAACGGGACTACCTTCTCCGTACTGCAGCAATCCTTTGACCTGGCGCTTAGCAAATCTGTAGCAAGCAACGTGACTCCGGGGCCATTCGCGCCGGGCGATCAGGTGACGTATCAAATTGCTGTAACCAATCAGGGCGACCTGCCGGCTACGAATATCGAAATACGGGATTACCTGCCGCTGGGCCTCACCCTGAACGACCCCAACTGGACGGCTAATGGCTCCACGATCATTCTGAATAATGATATCACCAACCTGCAGCCGGGCGAAACGGAAACGGTGCAGATTACCTTTACAATCGACCCGAATTATACCGCTGCTCAAATCATCAACTACGCAGAAATCGGCGTAGCTACCAATAGCCTGGGCGTGCCCGACGAGGATTCCACACCGGGCAACGGCAGCGCCGGCGTCAATGAAGATGATTACGATGGTGCTCAAATTTCCATTGTAACGCCGCAGAGCTTCGACCTGGCACTGGATAAAACCGTGAATTCCAGCCTGACGCCCGGCCCTTACTTCCCGGGCAGTACCGTGACCTACACTATTACAGTATTGAACCAAGGCACCGTCACCGCTCAGAATATTCAGCTGCATGACTATGTGCCGCTCGGCCTCATCCTCAACGATGCGAACTGGGTAGGCGGCGGTTCCACTGCTTCTTTGGTTAACCCGATTGCCAGCCTGGCACCCGGCGCTTCCGCCAGCCGCAATATCACCTTCATCGTATCGCCAAACTTTACTACCGGCAACATCCTTAATGCTGCGGAAGTCGGAGCAGCCAGCAACAGCCTCGGCCTGCTCGATGAGGATTCCACACCAGGCAACGGTTCGGCAGCGAGTGGCGAAGATGACTTCGATATGGTCACCATCACCGTCGTGGATACAGAAGACGACGATGTGCTTGACCTGGCACTCCACAAGAATATCAGTTTCTCCGGCCCTTATCAGCCGGGTGATCTGATCACCTTTGAGATTTCGGTAACGAACGAAGGAAACGTGCCGGTTCAGAATGTGGTCGTACGCGATTACCTGCCGAGTGGCATGATGCTCGCTGATATGGGCTGGTCGCAGTCTGGCATGACCGCACTGCTTAATGACCCGATCGCCAGCCTGGCGCCGGGCCAAACCGAAACCGTACACATCGATCTGGTTATTGCTCCGGATTTCACCGGCACAAGCATGACCAACTTTGCGGAAATCAAGAGCTTCAGCAGCAGCTCGGGCCTGGGAGATATTGACTCGGCTCCGGATAACGGCTTCCTGGGCTCACTGGAAGACGATATTGATGATGCCAGCATAACGATTTCCCAGCAGAAATTTGACCTGGCGCTCACCAAGAGCGTCAGCAGCGTCGGCCCGTTTGTGCCGGGGTCGCCGGTCACGTTCCTGATTACGGTCTTCAATCAGGGCACAATGGCTGCACAGTACATCGAAATTCAGGACTTCGTACCGGACGGACTGGTACTGGTGGATGACAACTGGTCGATGAACGGCAATATCGCGACGCTGGATAACCCGATTTTCAGCCTGTCTGCAGGGCAAATGACTTCTGTAAGCATCGACTTTGTGGTGGACCCGACTTTCACCGGCACCGAAATCATCAACAATGCCGAAATCGCGGCTGCCCTCAACCCGATCGGGCTGGGCGATACGGACTCTACGCCGGGCAACGGCGCAGCTGCTGCTCACGAGGACGATTACGATGGAGCTCAAATCTTCATTTCTCAGGAGTCTGACCCGGCATTCGACCTTGCTTTGACTAAAGTGGTGAATACCTCCGCTACTCCTGGCCCCTATGCGCTTGGAGATGAGGTGACCTTCACGATTACGGTACTGAACCAAGGCGATTTTGACGCCTACAACGTGGACATCGTCGATTACATCCCGAACGGTTTGAGCCTGAATGATGGCAACTGGACACAAACTGCCGGCAATGCCCGCCGCACTATTGCCGGGCCTATCCCGGCTGCTGGCGGCTCTGCAACTATTGATATCAGCTTTACCATCGACAGCGATTATATGGGCTCTGCGATTACCAACGTAGCAGAAATCAGCTTCGCTGATGATGATCAGGATAGCAGCAATACGCCGCCGGTGGATGTGGACTCTCAGTACGACAGCGTCAGCTCTAATGATGCGGGTGGTGCGCCGAACACAGCTTCCGACAACGCCACTATGGGTAACGGTACGGGCCACCCCGGCAGTACGCTGGCTGTGACGGACGAAGACGACCACGACCCCGCGACGATCGTGCTGAACAACTGTGATAACCTTTCAGCCGGTGAGGATGGCTACATGCGCTATTGCCTGAGCTGTAACCCGACCACATTGGAGGTTGACCTGTTCACCGGCCTGGAGGGCGACCCGAGCCCGGGTGGTGCCTGGGATAATATGAACGACAACAGTGAGGACAACCTGATGTCCCCTGTAATTGATATCGCCGGGCTGGATCCCGGTATTTATGAATACGAATATACCGTAGGCGGAATGGGCGCTTGTGACGCCATCACCTCTACAGTGACCATTGAAATTGTAGACATTGCCGGCTACGCCTGTAATGATCAGGTAAACCTGACTTTCGGCCTTGGCTGCGAAGTGGAAGTTACTCCGGATATGATTCTGGAAGGCAGCGAGTCCTGCATGGCAGACCTGAGCGTCAACCTGTACGGCCCGGGCGGCGACCCGCTCGGCAACACCGTTACCGGCGATCAGATCGGGCAGTACATCATCGCTGAGGTGATGAGCCCCTACTGCGGACAAGTCTGCTGGGGTACCGTTTATGTAAATGACGTGACGTCCCCGGCGGTGGTTTGCCCGCAACAGACCGTGGAGTTCATCTGCAACGACATAGACTCCGTGCTGAACAACAGCCTGAGCCTTGAATTCACCGGAGAGCCGACCATTATCGACAACTGTGCAGAATTCGCTTCTTTCACTTTCCTGGATCAGCTGGCGAATACCGCTGACTGCGAAGGCCAGCAGATCAACCGCGTATTTACAGTTACCGATCCTGCCGGCAATTCCACACAGTGTACGCAGGCGATTACCATACGAGATGCGGAATTTGATGACCTGATTCTGCCGGATGCTGCGCCTACTATCCCGTGCGACAGCAACTTCCCGGTGGATGCAGAAGGGTACCCGCTGCCGGAAGTGACCGGCTTCCCGGCTATCGAGGGCTTCTACGGCACCTACACCCTGGATCAGTCCGTATGCAACCTGGGCGCCACTTACGATGATACACCATTCATCGAGGTATGCGAAGGCACGGATAAGTTTGTCCGCAACTGGACTATCATCGATTGGTGTGCCGGTGCAGGCGAAAACGTGCTGACGTACGCTCAGGTCATCAAGATCGGAGATGTGGAAGGCCCGCAGCTCGATGTGCCGAATGCAGACGCGGACGGAGACGGAAACCTTGACCCGCTGGTATTCAGCACCTCACCCTTTGATTGTACCGGTTCCTTTGCCGTACCGATGCCTACTGTGAGCGACAACTGCTCCAGCTTTGAGGTATCGATTGATGTACTGGTGACCGAAGAGGTGCCACAGTTCAATCAGTTTGGGCAATTCATCGGTTTGGATACCATACAGACGGTATTCACCACGATTGGCCCGGGTGAGTCCAACTTTGTCTCCGGGGTGCCGATTGGTTGCCATACTTTCCGGTATAAGGTGACGGATGATTGCAATAACTTTACCATCGCCGAGGCGCCCTTCTGTGTGGAGGACCAAATCGAGCCAACAGCTGTATGCGATGACGACCTCAATATCTCCCTCGGCGGACAGGGCTTTGCCCGTGTCTACGCGGAAGACCTCGACGAAGGAAGCAATGACAACTGCGGAGTGG
>CAJXXJ010000022.1 GCA_913062745.1 uncultured Phaeodactylibacter sp. | reverse complement strand
CCTTAGCCCTGCGCCGTAACCTGCGACAATGGGGTCGCGGAAATAGTTGACCCTCACAGAGACCAGACCACTGTTGTCCACTACTGAAGTATTCAGAGGGTTCTCTTCGCTATAGGGGTCGTTGCCTTCCCAGGCGGTACCCACATCAAAGAAGCCCACGACCTGGAAGTTACGGAAGAATTGTGAGCGTACCCGCTTCGAAAAATATTTGAAGATGGGCATCCGCAGCTCAATATTGGACAAAATGTATGAGCTGCCATTTCGGATGTTCAGGTCAAACCCCCGCATATTGGTGGCCAACGCCTGAAAGGCAATATCCTCTCCGGAAGCCGGAATGGGAATCTCGTTGTTGAAGCTGTTGAACAGCCAGTTGTCCACACCGCCCAGGAAGTAGATCATACGCTCAGAGCCGAAGGAAGTAGCACCGGCGGCCCGTAGCGCGATGACGGAGTGCTTGAGGAAGCGCTGATAGTGGCGGGCGTCGAAGCCCACGATGCCCATCGCGCCCCGGGCGAAGTCGAACTGCGCGCCATCGGTCAGGTCGATGTTGAATTTCTTGATACCTTCGACGAATACCTTGTAGCGGCTGCCGTTTTTGATATTGAGTGCTACATCCAGGGTATTGTCAAATACATACTCCAGCCGTACGCCGGCCCGCTCTTCACTCGTGGTGGGCACTTCCAATGTAGAGCGCTCGGTAGCCAGCTGCGTGACGCGGTCGCGGCGCAGCGTGGTAGTCAGGCGCAGGCTGCGGAAAATGTCAAACGGATAGCGCAGCCCGTACTGCCCCAGCAGGATGTTGACCTCGCGCCGGCTCGGCACAAAGGAGGCACCATCGCCTGCGAAGCGCTGATTGCGGCGGTACACCGCATAATGGCGGTCGAGGCGGCGCTTTTTATCAGCGAAAGTCAGGAAGTATTCCGTGCCATTGAAGGTGGTTGGCACGCGGACGCCGCCCTCAAATTCATAATCTTCAAAGAGGTCCTTGAAGTTAGCTTTCATCAAAATACCGGGTGCAGGCAGCTGAAAGCCGTCCGGGTTAGCAGCAAAGCTGTTCAGCCCTTCAAACAGCAGGCTGTTGTCCAGCTGTGTGGTCACAAAGTCAGTACGGAATTCCAGCCGGTACGGCACAATTTTGGCAGAGCGGAACTCATAGAGGTCATCCTGCTTTTTCTTCCGGCCCCGCACCGCCTGCTCAATATCACTTTGCCCGGTGATGATGCGCACCTGACTCTTAGGCTCCGTTTCCTCATCCTCCGGCTCTTCTATAATGATGACGGTGGGGTTGGCTTCCTCATCGTCAAATTCGCTTTGGAACAGGTAGTTGTCGATATCCACCTTATTGGTATCCTGCCGGCTGGGGTCTACCTGCATGGTATCCACGGTGATGTCTTCTTCTTGCTGCAGCACAGAATTGCTCGGTGAGATCAACCAGCTGCTTTCTTCTTCTTCCTCCTCCGGCTCTGCCTGGGCGGGGCGCTGGTTTGGCCGGGCCTCCGGCTCTCGCTTAGGCGGGGCTTCCTTTTGTTTCTTTACGACGACCGCTTTCTCAATTTCGGCAGAGCGCTTATTCTGGAAGGTGGTTTCGCCCATATCGGCTTCCTGCCGGGGCTGCAGCTGCCGGCGGTACACCTGGTAGAGGTTGTTTTGCAAAATCAGCTCGATGCCCTGCATGGACCGCCCGGTGCTGCTTTGCGACAGGATGCTGCGCCCGTAGTTGGTGTTGGGCTGCGTAATCGCCCGTTTTTTATATACCGGCTCCAGCAGTATGGTGTCGATTTCGGCGCTGTCCAGCTTGGTCAGCGATGAGTCGGCGTGCATACGGATTTCAGAGCCATCCTTCAGCTCGATGATCTGATCGTAGTGGTGCAGGTATTCCTCGAGGTAGCCGGAAGCCCGGTTGTAAATGCCGCTTGCATCCGTAAGGTAAGCGAACCAGGTGGTATCGATGCCGATAGGGCTGCGCTCATTGGCATAGGGCGTGCGCGTTACCCGGACAAGCTCGTCGGAGCGGTTTTCCAGATCGTAGTAAAAGATATCAAAGTTGCCAATGGGCAATGTGGTATCGAGTTTTTCCCGCTCCAGCATACTATCGGGCCGGTTTGACGTGAACAGAATCCCCTTCTGATCACCGAGCTCCACGTAGCTGGCATCAAGGTCGTCCCAAAAGTCATTGGTAATGCGCTGGGTCTGCCGGGTATTGGTGTAGTAGAGGAATAAGTCGGACTGCCCGCGCACTGCTGCTGAGAAGACCAGGGTGATAGGGTTGACAAAATCCATGCTGAACACCCGCTGGTATTCTGTCGACAAGGGCTCCTGCTCGTAGTCGCCCGTTGTCAGGTCGTGGATACGCAGGTAGACTACGTCGCGCTTTTCGTACATAATCGCTACCTGCTGCCCGTTGGGGCTCCAGGCTACGTGAGGGTAGTTGTAGTCGGTAGCCTGAAAAGCATTGCGGAAGCCGCCTTTAAGCAGCCGGTCGCGCTTGCCGGTGGCCAGGTCGTGCACGTAGACGCGATACTTACCGATTTCGTTGAGGATGTAGAGTATTTTGTTGCCGCGCGGGCTGAGCTTTGCTTCGGTAATGGGCAGGTCGCGTTTGTTTTTCAAATCGACGGGCACCCCCGGGATGCTGTCACGGGTAGCCGCTTCTGCCCGGTAGCGCTCTTTAAAAAAAATCGCCCAGCTGTCGCCGACCACTTCGTAGGGCATGCCCAGCACATAGAGAAACCCATTCTCGATGCTGCGGTTGATGCGGGTCAGGTACAGCAGGTTGGAGACCTGAGATTTTCCGTAGCGCTCGCCGATGAAGTACCAAAGGGAATGGCCTGCCAGCTTAGGGTCGCGCTCTGCCAGCTCTTCAAAGCCGTCAAAGTCGTCGGACAGGATATAGTCGCGCAGCTTATTGTCCAGCTCCGGGTTCCAGCGCTCGCCCACGTAGCCCACCAGGCCGTCTTTAAACCAGTCCGGCAAGTTCATCATGACCGCATTCTGAACGATCTCCTGAATATTGGAACCGAACAGCATTTCGTTCAGATAAACACTGGCGATGCCTTCGCGCACCTGCCGCCGCAGGTCGTTATGGTTGCCATTAAAGTATACAAACACCTTATTGCCCACAATCTTAGTCTGCCCGCCGGTATTGACAAAAGTCTCTTCGCTGCCGATATTGCTCTGTTTGACATCTGTCAGGTCAGAGTAGACGATGATGCGTATTTTCTCGTTGATGCGGTGCTCCAGCACATTCTGTATTTCCTCAAAGTCGAACTCCGCCAGCTGTACCACAGACTGTCCCACATACCGGCTTTGCCCGTACCAGTAGGTGACGAAGTTGTCGCTTTCGTATTCGGACCACTCCGCAAAGTCCTGATGGTACTGTACGCGGTTTTTCCCAAATTCCACTTGAATGCCCTGTGCGTTCAGGGCGGAGGCGGCGAGGCAGGATAGCAGGAAGAGAAGGTGTAGATGACGCATAATCACTTTGTTTGATGGCGAAGGCTGAGGCTCCGGCGCAGGGCAGAAGAACTCTATACTCGGAACGGAGAGGTTTGGGCGTAAGGCACAAACCCGACGCACGAGTATATGCCGACACGAAGTCATGGTTGGTCCCAAACTACTTCGTCGTCGGTATAAATATAGACAGATATCCGGGAGCGGGGGTTTATTTCTTTGCGTTTTATTTTGCCGCAGGCCGGACTTTACAGCGGATTCCCGTAAAGAGAACGGACAATCGGGAATTTTCTTTTGCAACAGCTGCTTTGCTTCAGTTGCCGCCCGGGCGGATGTGTATATTTTCCGGCCGGATAAATTCGCGGGCCGCTGCGGATTCCCTAACTTGTTTGGCAAAAATGGCAGAAGTCCTTCAACTGACCTTCAACCCCTTCCAGGAAAACACTTACATCGTATACGATGAAACCAAAGCCTGCGCCATCTTTGACCCCGGCTGTTTCTCGGCGGAGGAGCGGGCGCAGCTCTCTGCTGCTATAGAAAAGCACGGCCTGAAACCGGAGCGGCTGATCAATACCCATTGCCACATTGACCACATATTCGGCAACAAGTACGTAGCGGAAACCTACGGGCTGCCGCTGGAAATCCACAAAGGGGAAATCCCGGTGCTGCAAGCCGCGCCGCAGTCGGCTCAGCTATTCGGCCTGCCGGTGCCCGATGGTCCCTTGTCGCCGGATCCCGGCCGTTTTATTGAGGAAGGAGAAATCATCCGCTTTGGGCAAACGGAGCTCAGGGCGCTGTTCACGCCCGGCCATTCGCCGGCGAGCCTGTCATTTTTCTGCGAGCAGAGCCGTTTCGTTATTGCCGGCGATGTGCTTTTCTACGGGAGCATCGGGCGGACAGACCTGCCGGGTGGCGATTTTAATACGCTAATCACGAGTATCCGGGAGCAGTTTTTCCCGTTGGGCGAAGACGTCAAGGTGTATCCTGGCCACGGCCCGGCCACCAATATCGGGTACGAAAAGCAACACAATCCGTTTTTATAAAATTCAGCTGCCGCCTGAGGCGTTAATAGAGCAGCGTTTATTGCAATAAGCCAATTACCCGGTATGACTAATCCTCGCTTTTCCGATCTCCGTTCACCGCAGTGGCGCAATCTGCTGTGCGTGATGCCCCTGCTGTTTCTCCTGCCTGCAGGCCTTTCTGCGCAGTTCAACCATCAGGACAGCCTGCGCGGCAGCATCACGCCGGAGCGCGCCTGGTGGGACCTTACTTACTATCATCTTGATATTGCAGTCGACGTGGCGGAAAAGCGCCTGGCCGGCAGCAATACGGTACAGTACCGGGTGCTGCAGCCCGGGCAGCGCATGCAGATTGACCTGCAGCCGCCGATGGCGCTGACCGCTGCGGTGCAATCCGGCGACAGCCTGCCTTTCACCCGCCTGGGCAATGTGTACTACATCGACTTTCCGGAGGCGGCGGCAGCCGGCAGCCTGCAGGAGCTTACCCTGCACTACCAAGGCCGCCCGAGAGTTGCTATCCGCCCTCCCTGGGACGGCGGCCTAACCTGGGAAAAAGACAGCAACGGCAACCCCTTTGTCGCTACCTCCTGTCAGGGGGAAGGGGCCAGCCTGTGGTGGCCCTGCAAAGACCACGCTTACGACGAGCCGGACAGCATGCTCATCAGCGTACGGGTGCCCGACAGCCTGGTAGAGGTATCCAACGGTCGGCTGCGGGCGCTGCAGCCACACGAGGACGGCACCCACACTTACCACTGGTTTGTGGACAACCCAATCAACAATTACGGCGTCAATGTCAACATCGGGGACTATGTGCACTGGTCGGAAGTATACGAGGGCGAAAGTGGGCCGCTCGACTGCGATTACTACGTGCTGCGGGAGAACGAAGCGAAGGCAAGGGCGCAGTTTAAGCAGGTGCCGATGATGCTCGAGGCGTTTGAGCACTGGTTTGGGCCCTATCCTTTTTATGAGGACGGCTTCAAACTGGTGGAAGTCCCCTACCTGGGCATGGAGCACCAAAGCTCCGTCACCTACGGCAACCGCTACCGCAACGGTTACCTCGGGATGGACCTGAGCGGTACGGGCTGGGGGCAAAAGTTTGACTTCATCATCATCCACGAATCCGGGCACGAGTGGTTTGCCAACAATATTACGTACAAAGACATTGCCGACATGTGGGTGCATGAAGGCTTCACCGCTTACTCGGAAAACCTCTACCTCGATTACCATTACGGCAAGGAAGCCAGCGCGGACTATGTAATCGGCACGCGGGCGAATGTGCTCAACGACCGCCCGGTGATCGGGCCTTACAACGTCAATCAGTCCGGCTCCTCCGACATGTATTACAAAGGCGCTAACCTTTTGCACACGATCCGTACCTGGCTGGACGAGGACGAACGCTGGCGGGAAATACTACGCGGCCTCAACCGTGAATTTTATCACCAAACGGTGACGACTGCACAGGTCGAGCAGTACCTCATCGAGCAGACCGGGCTGCCGCTGCAGAAGGCTTTTGACCAATACCTCCGTGATACGCGGATACCTATACTGCAAATACAGAAAAAAGGCCGCCGGCTTCGCTACCGGTGGACAGAAACGGTAGAGGGCTTCAATATGCCGGTCGAGCTACAGTCCGAAGTACGTACGGTTACCGTCGAGCCTGATACCGAGTGGAAGACCATCCGGCTGCGCAAAGGAGAAAAGTTTGAAATCAACCGGAATTACTACGTCAATTTACAGAAAATTCGGTGATCCCAGGCGGAAACAGCCTTCTCAGCCTTCAAGCCTCCTAACAATATGCTTGCGCAAAATTTTACTCTGCAGATACACCCCACACTACCCCGACACAAATATAGATATCTATATTCTTATTTCCTATCGGATTGGTAGGAAAACATTGTATTGCCTGTAAATTCCTATAGAAAAAATAGGATTTTTGGACATTTCCCATTATTCCAGCTTTAAAGTGCCACTTCATCGCCTTTTTTCAATCTATTTTGGCAAAAAAGCGGCCTTATTGGTATTTAATTTGGAAAAGAGCCGGAGCTTTTACTATTTTTACCCCGCTGCAATACTTCACAACTGTACATTTTAACTAAGACCGCCAAAAGCCGTGCTTTCCGGCCCGGCTACCGATAACCTTACCTCCTGAAAGCATCAGGAGTTTAGCAAAAATGCATGTGGCACCGCCCTTTGTGCAGCAGATCACTGTGATTGAATAAAAAGCACAGGATCTTGTAAGACAGGTAACACTAATTCAAAACCATAACGAAAAGCAGTAAAAGATGACAAGACGCTTTACTATTGCTGTCCTGTTAACAGGATGGTTAATGGCTGGCTCTGCCGTTGCACAAGAGCAAACCGGCACAGAGAAGTCCGACAGCCCGCTCAAAGAGATGTGGCTGAAAAAAACAGACGACTTCAAGTTTGACATTCGAATGATGGTGCAGCTCTGGTCCCTGTACACAATGGACCAGGAAATTTATAATGCCGAGACAGGGCAGTACGAAGCGGTAGACGACCGCCTCAACACGAACCTGCGGCGCGCCCGCCTTATTGTACGGGGGCAGCCCTACCCCCGGCTGAAGTACTCTCTGGTCATGTTTTATGACCTGGCGGGGCGTGATCTGCTGAGCGCGAGCGTTGGCGGCAACAACCCGGCGCAGCCCAACTTCGGCGTATGGGACGGCTTCTTCCAGTACCAGCTGAGCAAGAATTCGCAGGCAGCGTTCCTGACCGGTGGTTGGTTCCGCCCGCAGTTGCAGCGGGAAAGCATCACCTCTGGTTGGTCGGTCAACTCCTTTGAGAAGTCCATGTCTCAGAACTACGTACGCCGCCACCTCGTAGGCACTGGCCCGGGCCGGGCTGCCGGCCTTAACCTGGGCGGTATCCTGCAGGGCGAAAAGATAGGCATGAACTACAACCTCGGTGTGTTCAACCCGCTGACTACAAGCCCGCTGGGCCGCACAGTAGGGGTAAATTACGCCCCCCTGCTTTCTGCCCGTACCGTATTTTACCTGGGAGACCCGGAGCTGGACAAATACAAAATTGGCTACATCACCAACTTCTTCAATAAGCGCAAAGGGGTCTCTATCGACTTCAATGCCGCCTATCAGGGAGAGACGGACATCTTCGAGAGCTCCTTCATCTGGGGCCCGGGCATGCTGCTCAACTGGGGCCCGCTTAACCTGGACGGTGAATGGATGTTCATGACCCGCAGCGACAGCCGCGTACTGGCAGATGGCAGCGTACGGGACTTTGACTACAACTCCAACTCCGGCCACGTGCGGGTAGGCTATAACATCACGGTAGGCAAGTATATGCTGGAGCCGGTATTCATGGTAATGCAGTTTAACGGCGGTGAGAGCCGGGAAGAGCAGGCGGATGCATCAGCAGTAAACTTCTTTTCCGGCTCAGAGCAGACTTATGATGCGGGCGTCAACCTGTACCTCGACCGCCGCAACCTGAAGCTGATGCTGCACTACACCTGGCGCGACGGCGACCCGGGAGCAGCCGGCGACGGAGCACGGGTAAATCAGTTCTTCAGTCAGGGCGGTATCGGCGCTATTCGCCGCGGCAACTGGCTGGGCTTAGGCTTGCACGCTATCTTTTAACCGAATAACCAAAACCAGAACGACATGAAAAATCGCAAACATAATAGCCTCTTCGGAGCCCTGCTGCTCCTGTTCCTGGCAGTATCTCTTAGCAGCTGCGGCGCCGAACAAGCTACGGCGGAGGAATCTACCATAGCTGAAACCGTAGAAGAAGTGGATGAATCATCCAAGTCTTCCGTCAAGGGCCCACACCTGGTGGAAGTAGCAGAGGTCAAGAAGATGTACGATGAGGGCAAAGCCTTCAAAGTGATAGAGATCAGCAAAGCGGACAAATTCGAATCAGGCCACCTGGCCGGCGCGGTCAATTTCTGGCGCCCGGACTACGAAGGCGGCGGATACGAGTACGGCGGCATGCGGGCCTCACCGGAGGAGATGGCAGCGCTGCTGGGCAGCAATGGCATCAGCCCGGAAGATAAGCTGATCATTTACGATACAAAGGGTAGTGTGGATGCTATCCGCTTTATGTGGATACTTGACCTGTACGGGCACGCAGACATGGCGGTGATGAACGGCGGCAAAGCAGCGTGGAAAGAGGCCGGCTATGAGCTTAGCACCGAGGTGGGCCCTCAGCCGGAAACGGTTGCATACGCCTTCTCCGGCGAGCCAGACTACAAACGCCTGGCTGGCATGGATGATGTGCTCGCGGCGATGCAGGATACTAACTTTGTGCTGCTCGACACTCGGGAGCCGGAAGAGTATCAGGGAGCGCCGTATATCAGCAAAGGTGTTTGCTACCCTTACAAAAAAGGTGCCTTTACCAATGGCCGCATCCCCGGCTCTGTGCACCTGAACTGGTCTGACGCAGTAGACCTGGACGGAGACCACCGCTTCAAGTCGCTGAAGGACCTGAAGTACAACTTTGAGAAAGCAGGCATCACGCCCGACAAAAAAATCATCGCTTACTGTCAGTCCGGCGTGCGCTCTGCGCACACCACTTACGTACTGACGGAGCTGCTGGGCTACCCGGATGTGCGCAACTACGACGGCTCGTGGATAGAATGGAGCTACAACTACATGAATAACCGGAATGTAGAAATCGAGAGCGACCTGGACGAGGAAGCGTACAAGCAGCGACTGGCAGAGCTGGAGGCAGAGCTGAAGCAGCAAGAGGCTGCGGAGTAGAGCGAAGACGAACACAAAAAAAGAAAAACCATAGCTCCCGGGTAGGCAATTAGCTCCGGGGGCTATCGGTGTTATTGAATTTAGCTGGAAACTGTCAAAAAACAGGCGAATTACGCATGAAAAAGCAGAAAAAAAAGGTAGGTCTTCACGAGTTATATCAGAAAGACCCGATCGAAGCAGACCGCTTGCTGTGGGGCCGCGAAAGCGACCCGGACAGCCGGCGCGGATTTTTGAAAAAAGGCGCACTGCTGGCTATGGGGGCTGCCCTGGGCGCTCCTATGGTGCATGCCGCCAACTTCCCGGCCGGCATGATCCCGGCGGGGCTGGCGGATGCCGATCAGCCCTTCCAGATTCCGGGCAAACACCCGGACCTGGTGGTGCTGAACGACCGGCCGCTCAATGTAGAGACGCCCGCCCACCTGCTGGACGACAAGATAACGCCGGGCGATAAGTTCTTCATCCGCAACAACGGCCTGCCACCGGAAGAGTCAGAAATTGACGTGAATACCTGGACCCTGACCTTTGAAGGAGAGGCCGTACGGCAAAAGAAGTCCTACACCATTCAGGAGCTGAAGGACCGCTTCGAGGAACATACCTATCAATTGGTGCTCGAATGCGGCGGCAACGGCCGTAAAGAATACAATCCGCCTGCCAAAGGCAACCAATGGGATGTAGGCGCAGTAGCCTGTGCCGCCTGGACAGGAGTTCGGCTGCGCGACGTATTGCAAGACGTAGGGGTGAAAAGCAATGCGGTCTACATCGGCTTTTATGGCAAAGACCGCCACGTGAGCGGCAACCCGGAGAAAACCCCGATCTCCAGAGGTGTGCCTATTGAAAAAGCAATGATGGAAGAAAGCCTCATCGCCTGGTCGATGAACGGGCAGCCTATCCCCTACCAAAACGGGCACCCACTCCGCCTCGTATTCGGTGGCTGGCCAGCATCATGCTCCGGCAAATGGCTGACCAAAATCGTGGTGCGCGACAGAGTGCACGACGGCCCGAAAATGGAAGCCCCCTCTTACCGCGTGCCCTGCAATCCGGTAGCCCCGGGAGAAAAGGTAAAAGATGAGGATATGTGCATCATCGAGAGCATGCCGGTGAAGTCAGTGATCACCTACCCCCGCTCAGGAGCCTCCATCAAGCTGGGGCAGCAGCTGCCGATCCGCGGCCATGCGTGGGCCGGAGAGCGCAGCGTGGAAAAAATGGAAGTCTCGACTGACTTTGGCGCCACCTGGCAGCCGGCACAGCTCGAGCCCGCTGCCAACCGCCTGGCCTGGCAGCACTTCAACGCGAAGGTGAGCTTCCCGAAGAAGGGCTACTACGAAGTGTGGGCCAGAGCTACCGACAGCGAGGGCTACGCTCAACCTATGATTTTACCAGGCTGGAACCCGAAAGGGTACCTCAATAACGCCTGTCACCGTATAGCAGTAAAAGTTGGTTAATTATGATTCACTTACCAGAACACCTGAACGAAAGGCAGAAAGCCATATACCGGGAAAAGTGGTTGGGTACGATCAGCATTATCGTCAAAACCATTATCGGTATTGTCTTTGTGGCCATCGGGCTTTTTGTCTACGCCGCATTCGGGCCAACGATCCACGGTTGGTTTGATCAACCGGAACCGGTACCGATAGAGGAAATACAGCGGCGTATCGCGGAAAAGGAAGCAGACCTGGACCGCGTGGAAGACGGCATCCACCTGGAGACCGGTCTCATCGCAGCCGCCGGCTGGGAGACCGTCCGTGCCTCCTGCACCGCCTGCCATTCTGCCAAACTCGTAACGCAAAACCGCGCTACGCGGGATGGCTGGAAAACGATGATCCGCTGGATGCAGGAAACGCAGGGCTTATGGGAGCTCGGCGATCAGGAGGCCGTCATCCTCGATTACCTAGCCGCCAATTACGCTCCGGAAGAGGCCAGCCGCAGGGCTAACCTCGACATGGAGGAAATTGAGTGGTACATTTTAGAACTTTAGTAAACTCTTTCAACCTAAATTGATCATGAAGTATTGGGATATATTCGTCGAAGGCTATCAAAGCTATAGCAGCTACCTGTGGTATGAAATCACTCACCCGGGATGGCACAACTATTTTTACTGGTTGCTCGTAGTTTCCGCATTCTTCTTTGTGCTGGAAATCGCAACCCCGTGGCGCAAAGACCAACCGAAGTTTCGCAAGGATTTCTGGCTGGACTTTTTCTACATGTTTTTTAACTTTTTTCTCTTTTCGCTCGTCATCTACAATGCAGCTTCGGATGTCATCGTGAACCTGTTCAATGACGGCATCAAAGCCATCAGCGGCGGCTTCGACCTGCAGGCCGCTAACCCGCTGAATGGCTCGCCGATGTGGCTGATCCTGCTGGTGGGCTTTTTGGTCCGCGATTTTGTGCAGTGGTGGGTACACCGCCTGTTGCACCGCAGCGACTTCCTCTGGGAATTCCACAAAGTACACCACTCTGTACAGCAAATGGGCTTCGCGGCGCACCTGCGCTACCACTGGATGGAAAACGTGGTATACCGTACGCTGGAGTACATTCCGCTGGCACTGCTGGGCATCGGCCTGTATGACTTTTTCATCATCCATATCTTCACGCTGGCAGTAGGCCACTACAACCACTCCAATATTACTGTACCGGGCTATGTGACCGGCGGTGTGCTGGGGCTGCTGGTGGGCCTGATTGTTGCTACCGGTGGCTTTGATGTGAATGTTCTGCAGAATCCTGGCCTGGGCATGCAGCTGGCGGTCGTTGCCGGAAGCGTAGCCGTAGGCAGCCTGCTGGTAGGGCCTTTTATGAAAAAGATATTCAACAGTCCGGAAATGCATATCTGGCACCACTCTTACGACTTGCCGGAGGAGCACCGCTACGGAGTGAACTTCGGGCTGACGCTGGCGTGCTGGGACTACATCTTCGGTACGGCTTACATTCCGTTCAACGGCCGGGATATCCGCCTGGGCTTCCCGGGTGTGGAGCAGTTCCCGCAGGACTTTATCCGTCAGAACCTGCACGGGTTTGGAAATGTACAGCCGGAAGTTCGGGTGGAAGAAAATGACCTGCCTACTCCGAGTGCCAATGGTTCTGCCAAAGGCGATGTGCCGACTCCTTCTGTGAAGTAAGGAGCTGAATAGATTAAAAAAAAGCGCCTTCCCGCTGCATCAATCGCAATGGGAAGGCGCTTTTCGTTGGGGCAGGGCATTTTACTCAATGACCCCTCCACAGGCCGGCAGCTGAAGCTCACTATGCTGTGTGTAGCCGTCCTTCAACCGGGTGATGTAGACGGTAGCAGTTCCCTCGCAGAGGCAGGAGGGTGAAAAGCGCTCGTGCCCGGCATGCTCTCCGTTAACGGTCCAGCGGAAGGAGTAATCCTGAGGGTTATCCATAATCACCTCATAGGACCGGCCCTCTACCGTGCAGTCTGCCCAAACCACTTTTGCACTGAAGGCATCTGCTGTATAATTTGCATCCTGGTATTTCTGATGATCCTGAATAGGAAACACTACCGGCACTTCTTCGCCCAAAGCACCTGCGGTACGTTTCGCATCCTGGAATTTCTGGTAATCCTGCTCGGAAACCTCTACCGGCATTTCTTCACCAAAGGCGCCCGCGGTGAGCTCCGCGTCCGGGTACTCCTGGTAATCTTGGGCGAAAATATCTACCGATACTTCCTCACCCGCCGGCAGGAAACTTTCTTTTTCACAGGAGCTGGTAAGCCCGGCAGCCAGGAAAAGACATACCAAAACAAAAAACGGGATACGAATGGATTTCTGAGTGTTCATAACTACGACATTAAAGGGTTTAATTAAATCTTACACTCCATTCATTTTGTGGCAGCACAAAAGGATACCCTCCTCAAAAGTTTTTTTCCATTTATTTTTATTGCCGCAGCCGAAATCTCCGGAACAATTAGTAAAATATGCCGTTCTAGCGTTTATTTTTTGAAACGAAAACCAATCGCAAAATGAAGTACTCTATTCTACTGCTGCTTCCGCTACTCCTGCTGGGCATGAGCTGTAACACTACGACTACAGAGGCCGGCACTACAGAGACGGCCGTACCGGAAACCGGCCTTGAGCGCTACCTCGATTATTTCGGCAACCCCTACAAAGTCAGCGGGGGTGCCCGTATGGTCCCTGTTAGTACGCCTTCCGGCGAATTCAATGTATGGGTGAAGCGGGTAGGCAACAACCCGACCAAGAAAGTGCTGTTGCTGCACGGCGGGCCCGGCGCCACCCACGAGTACTTTGAGGTATTCGACAGCTACTTCCCCAAAGAGGGCATTGAATATTATTACTACGATCAGTTGGGCTCCCACTTCAGCGATCAGCCCTCCGATACCTCCCTTTGGAATATCCCCCGCTTTGTGGAAGAAGTGGAGCAGGTCCGGAAAGCCCTGGGGCTCAACAAAGACAACTTCTATATCCTCGGCCACAGCTGGGGCGGCATCCTGGGCATTGAGTATGCCCTGAAGTACCAGGAAAATCTAAAGGGGCTGATCATTTCGAATATGATGTCTTCCATCCCGGCCTACGTGAAGTACGCAGAAGAGAAGCTGGCCCCCGGCTTGCCGGAAGACGCCCTTAAGGAAATCCGCGAGCTGGAAGCTGCCGGGAAGTATACCGATGAGCGCTACCTGGAGTTGGTGGAAACGCACTACTACCCCAAGCACGTCCTGCGCATGCCGCTGGAGGAATGGCCCGAGCCGGTGGTCCGCTCCCTGGGCAACCTGAATTTCGACATCTACCTGATGATGCAGGGCCCGAGCGAGTTTGGCGTGGTAGGCGATGCTACGCTGAAGGAGTGGGACCGCACCGAAGACCTGGCAAAGATCACCGTGCCTACCCTGAGCGTCGGTGCGGAGTACGACACGATGGACCCAAAATACATGGAGATGATGGCTGAAAAACTGCCTAACGGAAAGTACCACTACTGCCCCGAAGGCGCGCACTGGGCAATGTACGATGATGCCGATAACTACTTTAAAGGCGTGATCGACTTCGTGAATGAGGTTGACGCGGCTGAATAAATGGCGTAGCTTTAGGGGGTGAATTTTTATTTTCACCCCCTAAATTGATCTGCTATGAAAACCCTGGCTTTCTTTTTATCGTTGTGCGCGCTGAGCACTCTGGCTGCCCAATCCGAACAAGTTGTCGATTCCAAAATTGAGCACGTCACCGTTTACCGGCAGGGGGCGCAGGTGACGCGGACAGCCAAGATCAACCTGGCAAAAGGAGAAACGCGCTTATTGTTCAAAGATTTGCCTTTCCAGTTGCAGGAAGAAAGTGTACAACTGAAAGTAAGTGGAGAAGTGCTCGTTGTATCAATTGCTCAGGAGATTAACTACTTGGATCAGGAAGTCACCGATAGCCTGACTTTAGTCCTTCAGCAACAGCAGTTGGCTGCCAAGGATAGCTTGCAAGCACTTACTAACCGGTCAAAGGTCTATCAGCAGGAGCGCGACCTGTTATTGGCTAATCAGTCCTTTGGAGGAGAAGGCGGGGTTGCCGTTGCGGAACTGGAACGGGCCGCCAAGCTTTTCCGCACCCGGCTATTGGACATTGAGGGGCATTTGCAGCGCCTGCAGCAAAAAGCATTTACCTATAAAAAGACCTTGGTGAAGGTGGCTCGCCAATTGGTGGAACTCAATGCGAAAACCGAAGCAGACCCCGAAGTCAACCTGAAAGTGGTTGTCAATGCGACTACTGCCGGGCCGGCAGAACTGGAACTACAGTACGTCGTACCGAAGGCAGGCTGGAACCCTTTCTACAATATACGAGTGGAAGATACGCAGTCGCCTATTGTGCTGGATTATAAAGCTAAAGTTTTCCAGGATGCGGAG
>CAJXXJ010000021.1 GCA_913062745.1 uncultured Phaeodactylibacter sp. | reverse complement strand
TGCTGGCTACGATGTGGCTGAGCAGCAGGCAGACGTCCGCCGTTCCATCGGGATGGTATTTCAGGACCCCACCCTTGACGATGAACTGACGGCCTACGAGAATATGGATTTTCACGGACAGATGTACGGCATGCCCCCGCGCGAGCGCAAAGAAAAAATAGCGGAGCTGCTTGACCTGGTAGAGCTGTCCGGCCGGCAGCACCAAAAGGTGGACAAATTTTCCGGTGGCATGCGCCGCCGGCTGGAGATAGCCCGTGGCATCCTCCACAGCCCCAAAGTGCTTTTTTTGGATGAACCGACCCTGGGCCTTGACCCCCAGACTAAAAACCATCTTTGGAATTACATCGAAAACCTGACGGAAGAGCACAAAGTCACGATCATAATCACCACGCACTATATGGAGGAGGCAGATAAGCTGTCAGATACAGTAGCTATTATTGACGAGGGGCAGTTCGTGGCGCTGGACAGCCCGGAAAACCTTAAGCAAAAAATAGGCAGCAACATCATCCGCATCCGATCCGATCAGGCTGAAGCCATAGAAACTGAGCTACGGGGAGAAGACTGGATCAAAGAGACTACCTTGCGCCACCAAACGCTTGATATCGCTGCTGTTCAGCCCAAACGCGACCTGGCCAAGGTGTCCCGGCTACTGGTGGAAAAAGAGCTGCCTTTCGATTCTGCGGGTATATTCCCACCCACCCTGGAGGATGTCTTCCTGCACCATACCGGCAAATCGCTCCGTGACCGGGAGTCCTCCGGCGGCAAACGCCGCATGAAGCAAAGACAGTAAAGACAATGAGATCCATCTATATTCTTTGGTACCGCAACGTACTGAAATACCTGCGCAGCAAAAGCCGGGTGGTCGGCAGCCTGGGCATGCCGTTCTTCTTTCTGGCCATACTCGGCACCGGCCTCAACAGCGCAGTGGACCTGCCCGGCATGCAGGGCGGTTACCTGGAGTTTATCGCTCCGGGCATCGTGGCTATGAGCGTGCTGTTTGCCAGCATGTTTTCCGGTACCCAACTTGTGATGGACAAGCAATTCGGATTCCTGAAAGAGACCTTCGTTGCGCCGGTGTCCCGCTTCCGCATCATGCTGGGGCAGACGCTGGGCGGTGCTACTATCGCGCTTATTCAGGGCACCCTCATCTTCATCCTGTCGCTGCTTATTGGCGTGCCGCCCCCCGGCCTGGTTGGCGTATTGCAGATTTTCGGCTTCATGTTTCTGATCGGCGTTGCCTTTACGGCACTCGGTATTTGCTTCGCCTCGCAGATGGAGGATACGCAGGGCTTTACCCTCATCATCAACTTCGTTATGTTTCCGCTTTTCTTCCTGTCCGGTGCCCTGTTTCCGCTTTCGCAAATACCAGACTGGCTCAATTTCCTCGTTTACGTGGACCCGCTGACCTACGGGGTGGAAGGCATCCGGGATGGTATGATGGGCAATGCACAAATCAATCCCTGGCTCAGCCTCGGCGCGCTGGGCGGCTTTACGGCATTCATCTTGCTGCTTGGCACCTGGCTATTCCGCCGTATTAAGCTGTAAAACATACTTTTCTAACCCACGATACTCTAAGATTATGAGCAAACCTGACTTTTCCGGACTCCGCGCTACTTACGTCAACTGCACCCTGAAACGGTCCTCGCAAACCAGCCATACTGCGCTGCTGATGAGCCTCTCACAGGGCATCATGACCCGCGAAAAAGTAGTAGTGGACGAGTTTCGCCTGGCGGATCACGATGTACCGGCCGGCGTCCACCCTGACATGTCGGGCCACGGATACGACCAAGACGAGTGGCCGGCCCTCTTTCAACGCATCCTCACATCTGACATTCTCGTTATCGGCACGCCTATCTGGTTGGGCGTCAAAAGCTCGCAGGCTCAGAAGCTGATCGAGCGGCTGTACGGCATGAGCGGCCAGCTGAATGACAAAGGCCAGAATATTTTCTACGGCCGGGTAGGCGGCTGCATGATCACCGGCAACGAAGACGGTGCCAAGCACTGCGCGCGCGATCTGCTCTACGGCTTGCAGCACATCGGCTACACCATCCCTCCGCAGGCAGATGCCGCCTGGCTGGGGGAGATTGGCCCGGGCCCCAGCTACCTGGATGAAGGCTCCGGTGCAGCAGACCATGATTTTACCAACCGAAATGTGGCCTTTATGACTTATAATCTGCTGCACCTCGCCAGGATGCTGAAGGAACAGGGCGGTTATCCTCCGTACGGTAATTCCTCCGCCGACTGGAGCGATGGGGAGCGCTGGGCTTTTGAAAAACCGGCGGCGGGAGCTGCAGAGCAGTAGGCTCCCTGCGCAGAAATTACTTTAGTGCAGCAAGACTTTCTGCGTCCGGACTGAAGCCTCCGTCCGGACAGAAAGCAGGTAGAGCCCGGCCGGCAGCGCAGAAACATCCATCTGATTATCGTGCAGTTGCCAGCCCGTCACGCGTTCGCCGGTAAGCCGGAAAAGCTCTACAGTAGCGCGGGGCAGGTCCGGATGTTCAATGGTCAGGCTGCGCTGAGCCGGATTGGGGTAGACCCGAAAAGGCGCTGCCGCAGCAGCTGTGTTTTCCACTGCGCTTGCGACCGGCACCTGCTCCAGTTTTACCAGGGAGGCACCGCCGGAAAAATAAATATTCCCGGCTTCGTCGATGATGTGGTTATTGCCACCATCGTAGTAAGGGTCGTCGGTAAAGCCGCCTTCCGGCCCGAGTTGTTTTCGCATCACCAACTCGCCGCTCTCCCAATCCAGGGCATAATAATAGTACATGCAGTCTTCTTCCTTGCCGGAGCCATACAGCAGATTGGAGCCGGAGGAGTAGGAGAGCACACCGTTCATGTTGATAGCATCCGTTGCCCATTCCAGTACAAACTGGTTGTCCTCCGTATCCCAGCGGAGCTTTTGCACCCCCTTCAGATTGTCGCAGTCATAGCCCAGGAAGCCATTGAACTGCGCAATAGCAATTTCGTAGCCGTGCACGGTAGGCGAGTTTTCGATAGACTGAAAAGTATTGCTAAATGCCTTAGCGTAAGGTAACTGAATAGAATCGGCGAAATGGATATCCATTCCCGGTACGCCTTCCCAGCCCTCGGGCAGCTCCCGCCAGAAGGCGACCAGGTTATTCCGGTCGTGCCCGTCGGCCACAATTACAAGCTGATCGTTGCCTTCCCCCCAGCCCATCAGGGTGGGAGTGGTGCCGCTGCCTTCGGCGTAGATGCCGGTGGGGCCGTCAGCTACGAAATCATAGCTGGCCGACCAGTCCATGGACAGATTCGCACCATCCCAGGCAAATTTGATCATGCGGTGGGTGGTGACGATGTAGTAGGCGTTGTCTTCCTGTACGGGGAAGCTGTTGTGGTGCACGATTTCCCCCGGGAAGGTAGCATACTGCAGTGTATCCAGCAGATTGAAATCCTGGTCGATGATGCCGGTTACAGCGTATCCTAATGCATCATTTGCCCGGCTGTTGAATACGATCTGCCCGTTGTAATTGAGATTGTACCCATTCACTTCGTTGATATCATAGTCGCCGAAGTTGAAGGTATCCAGTACGATGATTTCCGAATAAGGGTTGGTGGTATCCGCATCGGTTAGCTTAAACAAACGGGTGTAATCATTCTGCTCCGGGTCGTAGTCGGGGTCATAGGTGAACCATACCTTGTTGCGCGAGAGCATGAAGTTCCAGCCAAAGGAGGTAATGGGTTCAAAATCGATCCGCAAGCTATCCACTGCAATGATGCCATCTTCAGTATCCAAAAACTTGAAGACGTGAGTGGCATTGGACTGCAACAGCACCCGTTCTCCACCCGGATAGGTGTCCGACAGGTAGGTCCAGGGAGAGGTGCCGCCTTTAATTTGCCGGCGCACTTTGACCCTCAGGCTGTCCCCGGGCTGCGGGCCCGGCAGGCAGGTGGAAGCCTGCGCGTAGCTGTTGCGGTGGTAAATAGGGTAAGGCGAGTCTGCCAGCCAGGGGTTGCCGGGCGGGTCAGCAGGGCAGAAGGTAGTCTGCGCAAAGAGGCTCACACCAAAGCAGAGGCTGAGCAGGGTACATAGGCATTTCATCAGCTTGTGATTTTTCTGAGCATTTTACAGGGGCTTGCGTTTGATTGGCACCCCTGATTTAGGACTTAGACGCAACAGGCTGATAAAGGTTAACGCTGCGGGCTATTTTTTTATCCTCAGAATAAAACCTGCCTTTGGCAAGCTGTCAACGCCACTATGGCTGACTTCATCCGGTAGGCACAGGCAGTTTAAGGAAGAATGTATAACCGCAAAAGATGCGCAACCTTAACAATTACATAATACGTCAGGCTGCCCGGGTAATATTCAAATGCTTAATTTCATTGCGAAATAAACACCAAACGCTATGTCCGGCACCGCCGAAATGCCCAAGTGGGTAGCCAATCGCATCCTCGCCTTTTTCAACCGCGCGAAAACCGTGAACGACATTACTGACGGGACCATCAAAGATGACCCTTCCGATGGCCCCGGCCGTACTGTAGGCCGCCGGCTGGCCCACCGCATCCTGCAGACCCGCAAAACGCTCAAGCCATTCGGGCGCTTTACCGAATTTGAACAGCTCGACAGCATCCCGGGCGTGGGCAATGGTACGCTGGATGACCTGATTTACACCTTCGGCACCCCCGCCGCCCAAGCTTTCCGCGACCGTATGTACGACGATAACGTCATCTACGAAGAAAACTGGCCCCTGGAGTTCTTCCGCTACGAAATTGAAGACCTGCAGGCCTTCAACGAGCTGGCGCAAGATGACGCAGCCTTCCGTGAATGGATCAGCGGGCGGATAGGCGAACTTTGCGGCGAGCGGGAAGTAGCCGAAAAAGACTGCAACCGCATGCTGCAGGATTTACAGGCCGCCTACATCGACCGCTACTTCAACAGCACGCCTGAGGCCGGCTATGCCCTGGCGCTCTGGTTTTACCAATTCGGCTACGACAACTGGTTCAGCTGGGAGCGCATACAGGAGGTCTGTATTGATTATTTTGGCCACCACGGAGGGGCTTATCCCTGGGAGATGGAGCTGCGCCTGCTGAGGGGTTTTACGCAACGGGGCATCATACAGCCCGGTATCACTCCGGACGCGCTGCCGGTAGTCTTTAACTGGCCGGAGCAGAGCATTACGATTTGGGTGTCGGCGCTGTATGATTAAAGGATAAAGCTACTCCAGCTTGAAAACCATACTATTGACCTTGCGCGGCGCATCATCGCCGGGGCAAAGGCATTTGACGTCGTCAAAGTAGACTACGGCATCCGGGGTGGCTCTGGACATGAGCCGCTTAGCCGTTTCTGAAAAAGCAGCGCCCTCGACGATTACCTCTACAGGGTCTTGCTTTGGCATAACCAGGACCATGGTAAACTCCGATACCGCACAGGGCTGGCCAAATTTTGCTGTAAAGCATCAAAGCTTGCCATGCGGTTTTCTGACGGAGCCTGAACCCCATAGTGGCGGAGGTGCCTCAAAAAGCTGTACTCAGCAACTTGCTTAAGGGTGAGGATCAGCACTCCTAGCATCCATAGCTGGACTACGGACGGCAGATAGTCGGACCACCGTTGTTGGAAGCTATGCAGAGCCGCCACCTGCTGGCCTGCCCGGTTATCCTCGCTTTTCGGCTGTGGCTGCAATTGTATGTCAGGGCGCTCAGCCGCGATGATTTCCGAATCAATAGCGGCATGGTAATAGTGGCTGAACGTCGCACCAAAACATAGCCCGCAAACCAGCAACAAAGCAAAGCTCACCAGGTATTTTGAGGACTTGTTGAGCCCAATTCGAAAACGCTTAACGCTTGCCCCCAGAAAGGCCAACAACGTAAATTGCCAAAGGCTATGCACAAGCGCGTGGCCCAGTGCGCCCAGCAGCTGCTCGCTGATTTGCAAATCAATCATCATTATGTTGTTTTTTCTTTTCAGCAATGAGCTGTTCCAACTGTTCCAGCTCTTCCTCCGTAGGATTGCCATGCCCGAGCGCCTGTACTACCAGGTCTATAGCAGAGCCACCAAAGGCTTTGTCCATAAGCCGGCTAAGTAAAGAGCGCTGCACTTTGGGTGCCTGCAGGGGGGTGCTGTACACATGCGCCCGGCCATTTTCCTGCCGCTGCAGCATCTCCTTATCCAGCATGCGTTGCATCTGCTTGAGCGTAGTGGTGTAGCCTACGTCCTTAGTTGCAGAAAGCGCTTCGTGCACTTCTCTTACCGTACGGGGCTGCCTGTCCCATAGTACTCTTAAAATGTCCAGCTCTGTATCTGACGGGAAGCATTCCATTTCTACGACTTTTGTCGTACAAATATATACGACACTTGTCGTAAAATCAATAGTTAGCAACGGAAAACCACTCCAACAAGCATGCATTAAGCGGGTAAAAACACCCCGGCCGGGTAAAAACGCCCCGCGTTGGCTTTGACTTCGCATTTTTATAAAAAACTGATTTTCAGTTATTTAATCCGGATTATTGATTTTGGCATACCCCTTGCATAGCGATAAGCGCACCGTAGGAGATACACCCGGCTTTTATTACAGATTGACTCAAATTACGGTTATGGCAGAAGGAAAAAAATTGGCAGACAGCAAGGAAGCATTACTGCTTGAAGGCGTGAGCATGATTGGATTCGGAGGGGTATCCTTCTGTTATTTTGGCGAAAGCCTGTTCACCATGCTCATGCCCCTGGGCATACTGTTGTCTCTGGGCGGCATATCGACCTTAGTGTACAGCGCGTGGTTTTTCCGCCGGGGCAGCACCTGGCGGGCCTTGTCCCAACAGCGGGGCCGGACCGACCTGATGATCGGGCTCACAGCATTCGTACTGCATACACAAAACTGGCACTATACCCTGGCGCTCATTTGCTTTTGGTTGCTTGCTTCCGGCTACTTTATGCTGAAGCGGCAGGCCTACCTGCAGCAGCGCTGGACGAATTGCTACTGGGTAGGGGCAGCAGGTGGGCTTTCCGTTGCAGCGGGGCTCCTGCTGGCCTCCAATGCCTGGTGGGCCTGGCTTCCGCTGGCGTATGATTTTTCACTGGCATTGATTATGTTGGGCGCCTTTAAAATAGTGGCCTTTGTGAAACTAGGGCAAATGCGGAAACGTTGGAGGCAGAAAGCGGTAGAACAGCAGCTGGAGCACTGGCCGCCGCTATCGCCCCTCAACTTCAACTAAGCGTATGCCCAACGATCAAGCCAAGCTCGTACACGCACTGCAGGAGCGCATTAAGGAGCTCAGCTGCCTGTACGAGATTTCTAACATAGCCGCTACCTCCACCGCTCCCTTGCCGGAAAAACTGCAGGAAGTGGTGGAAGCATTGCCCAAAGCCTGGCAGCACCCGGACTGCGCGGTAGCTTCCCTTCGGCTTGATGATCAGCGGTATCAGTCGGGCGGGCTGGCCGGGCGCTATGAGACACAAGATCACCCGATTCGAATAAGGGGGCGGGAACGCGGTGAGTTAGCCATGCACTACAACTATCTGAATGGCCCGCCCCCTCCCTTTCTGCACGAAGAAGCCCTGTTGCTCCGCACGCTGGCGCAGGAAATTGGCGGCATCATAGAACGCGATGAGCAGAAAGCCAGAGAAGCGCTGCTGCGCCGCAAGTTCGAGCAGGCAGACCGGCTTGCAATTTTGGGAGAAATCACCGCCGGCATCGCGCACGAGCTGAATACGCCCCTCGGCAACATCCTGGGGTTTGCACAGCTCATACAGGGCCGCGAACTGGACGGGCAGCTCGCACAAGACGTAGAAAAAATCATCAATTCCGCCATGCACGCGCGGGAGATCGTCAAAAAGCTGATGTTCTTCTCCTGCGAGATGCCACAGCAGAAACAGTGGGCCTCCGTCGGGCCACTCATTGAAGAAGCCCTGCAGCTGCTACGGGTCACTTTTGAAAACGCGGGCATTGCACCTCAACTCAGCCTGCCTGAAGAAC
Source organism: uncultured Phaeodactylibacter sp. (assembly GCA_913062745.1). Classification (GTDB taxonomy): domain Bacteria; phylum Bacteroidota; class Bacteroidia; order Chitinophagales; family Saprospiraceae; genus Phaeodactylibacter. The sequence goes on along the minus strand of CAJXXJ010000021.1, from coordinate 7,169 downwards.
CAATTGAGGCCCGCCTTGACCCTATACAGTTTACGCAGGTGCTCTTCAATCTACTCCTCAATGCCTTGCACGCTTCTTCGCCCGGGCAGGAGGTCCACTTACTGCTGCAACAAAAGGATGACGAAGAGCTTATGCTGCGGGTGCAGGACTTCGGCCACGGCATTTCTGATGAAATACGCCCCCGCATCTTCGAGCCTTTTTTTTCCACCAAAGCTCCGGGCGAAGGCTCCGGGCTCGGGCTTAGTGTAGTACATGGCATCGTCAAGACCCACAGTGGCCGCATTGAGGTGGAGAGCCATCCCGGAGAGGGCACTACCTTTACCATTTTCTTACCCCTCAACCCGGATGCATGAAAAAGCTGAGCATTTTAATTGTCGATGACTCCTACGATATGCTGGAAGTGCTGCGGCGGCAACTGAATGCCCTTCGGTATGCCACCTTTCAGGCAAGCACCGTAAGCGATGCAATGGACATGCTGAAAAACGCCCGCATCGACTTGCTCATCACGGACATGCGCATGCCGGGCCTTGATGGTATGCACCTGGTCAAGTATACCAAAGCGCATTTTCCGGATATTCCTATTCTGGTCATCACCGGCTTCCCGTCTGTGTCCGGTGCCGTAGAGGCCGTCAAGTCCGGCGCAATGGACTACCTTTCCAAGCCCTTTACTGCCCGGGAATTGGAGGCAGCTGTAGAGCAGATACTGCGTCAGCGCTACGGCAAGGCTGCCCTTCCGGGCAAAAAAGAGGAAACACAGGCAGAGGCGGTGCATTACCACGGTATTATTGGCGAGTCTGCTGCCATGCAGGAGCTGATAGACCTGATCGAACGGGTAAAAGATACCAAAGTCACCACCCTCATACAGGGGGAAAGCGGAACAGGTAAGGAGCTGGTAGCGCGGGCCATCCACTACAGCGGCAAATATCACAATGCTCCCTTTGTGCCGGTCAACTGCGGTGCCATTCCCGAGGATTTGCTGGAAAGCGAACTGTTCGGCTTTGTCAAGGGCGCATTTACCGGGGCGCAGGAAACCCGCTCCGGCTTCTTTCAGGCAGCAGACGGCGGCACTATCTTTCTGGACGAAATCGGCAACGCTTCCCCGGCGGTGCAGACGCGGCTGCTGCGGGTCATTCAGGAAAAAGAGGTAAAAAAGATCGGTTCCAATGAAGTCCAAAAAGTTGACCTGCGCATCGTGGCGGCTACCAACAGCGACCTGCAGGCGCAGGTAAAGCAGGGCCGCTTCCGCGAAGACTTATTTTACCGGCTGAATGTCATCGGCATACAGACGCCTCCGCTGCGCGATCGGCGGGAGGATATACCTATGCTCACACACCATTTCCTGGATAAATTTGCGCAGGAGTTCAGCCGGCCCCGCCCGGCTATCGCTCCGGAAGCCATGCAGGCTTTGAAAACGCACGCCTGGCCCGGCAATATCCGCGAGCTGGAGAATGTCGTGCAGCGCGCACTTATCATGAGCGACGGCCGCATAGGCCTGCAACACTTGCCCGGTTATTTCCATAGCCCGTCGAGCGAAGCCCTTCCGGATGATGCTGCGCTGCTCCCGCTGCAGGAAGTGGAACGCCGCCATATCGAGAAAGTGCTGCAAGCAGTAGAGGGCAACAAAACAGCTGCTGCCCGCATCCTTGGCATCAACCGGAAGACTTTGCGGCGCAAGCTGCAGCAGTCTGGCCCGGATGAACCAGAATAAGCCTCAGGAGCCCTGCCGGCTTTCCTTCAAAAAAGCCCGAATTTCTTCGTTGACCAACGCTGCCTGCTCAAAATGTACGAAGTGCCCGGCTTCGTCTATCATTTTCAGGCGGGCGTTGGGCATGCGCTCCACCCCTTGCCGGCCGATGCTTTCAGTCTGGCCCCCGTTCAGGAAACGGTTGGGGATGAGGTTATCCTGATGCCCGAAGATGACCAAGGTTGGCTGCTCAATCTGCGGCAGGTGATCAAATACCGGCTGATTGACCATGCCCTTTACGCTCTCGGGTATGATGTAGCAATAGGCATCAAACTCCTCCGCCTGCCGCATGGCGATGCGGTCAGTGATCATAAATTCTGCCTCCTCCGGCATGTCGTGGAAGTTCCAGGCGATGTTGGTTTTGATTTGGTCCACCGGCGTCAGTTTAACGCTGGTGGGCGTGAGTACTTCCCGGAACCACTCTTTTTCGCCCTTGTGGAAAGTCTCAAAGCCGGCAGGCGCTACCAGTATCAGGCTGCTCACCATTTCCGGGTAGGACAAAGCCGCTGTCATAGCGATCTGCCCGCCCATAGAGTGCCCTACTAAGGCAGGCTGCTCCAGCCCGAGCCGCTCTGCGAAATCCCTGATCACAGTAGCGTAGTAGGTCATGCTGGCTTCGTACCTGCCTTTGCTGGATTTGCCATAGCCCGGCAAGTCTACGGCAATACAGCGGTAGTTTTTCCGGAGTTCTGAAATGTTTTGCTTCCAGGCGGGGGCGTAGCTGCCCAGGCCGTGTATAAAGATCAAAGGCTTGCCTTCCCCTTCGTCAAAGTAGGCGATCTCCTCGCCGCTCTCCAGCTTGACCTTTTGGGTAGGAAAAGGGTAAGGCAGGTCATCGAAGGACTGAATGGCGGGGACTTGCTGTTGCCAGCTACAGCTAACCAACAGCAACAGGGGGAGCAAAAGAAGAAGATTTTTCATGGTGCAGAGGGTTTAAAACATGAGCCATTTGAAAACTACCAAAGTGGTGTACGGGTTGACGGGCCGCTCATCCGCACCTCCGTTTACCGCCCGGCTGTCGTAGAAGTCGCCCAGCCAAAGGTAAGCGCCGTGCAGCTCCAGCTCCATGAGGGTGCCGATGGTATAGCCCAGCTTAAAATTGCCTTCCAGGCCCATGAACTGGCCTCCGTTCGCCGGGGCAGCGTTGCTGATGGCGGTAGCCATGCCAATTTTGCCGTTGAGCTTGTAGGGTATAAAGTCGCGGCTGATGTTGAATGTGCCGCCGGTCAGCCCAAAGCCCATATTGGAAATGTCCGTTATGGCCGCCACATAGCGGTTTACCACGTTGGCGTGCGGGAACAGCAGGTAGCCGCCGTGGCCAACGTTCAGCCCGCCCGGGGTTGCCCACGTATTGCCGGTCATGACGCCGCTGTAGTGGTCATCGGCTATACCGTTGTCATCTCCGGAAGTGAACAGCGCATCAAGGTAGAGGGCATCATTGGGCGTTTTGCCGTAGCGGTAGCCCAGGCGCAGGTTGGCGCCCAGCCCGCCGATGGAAGGCCCGGCTTCCCAGTCTTCTCCTTCCAGCAGCTGTGTACGCCCGAGGTTGTAATTCGCATACCCGGAAGCGAACCAGGTATCCGACATGCGGCTAAGGTTGTAATCGAAATAAGTACCCAGCCATGCGACGTCCGCCCGGTAGTCGGTCCCGCCAAAAGGAAACCGGTAGGTGCCATTGTAAGCAGCCAGCGTACTATTGAGCCCCTGTCCGAGTATAGAAGGGCCACCCTGCCCGTTGGAGCGGTCGCGCACGTAGTACACCGAACCGCCCCAGTGCCACTTGGTGCCCAGGGACCGCTGGTAGTTGAATTCCATCATGTGCACATCGTCCGCCCGCTGTATGGTGTTTTCGTAAAGCTGGAAAAAGCCTGCCTTCCAGCGGTAGTAATCCGCATCGCGCCGCAGGGTAATGCCTACGCCGTCGGTTCCCCAGTAATTGAGCCGGTAGGAAGAGTGCAGCATGTCGTCAAAGAAGGTCCGGTAAGGGTTATAGGGAGGGTCGAACATCCGCTGCAGCCCCAGGTTGATGGCCCAGCCGGGAGCCGGGATGAACTCCACTTCGATATTTTGGGTCTGCAGGTTCACCTGATCGCCTGAGGGGGCCGAACCAGAGTTGCCGCCGGTGCCGTAGGCTGCATCGCCCCAGGTGAAGTCGATCTCGAAAGAAGCCCGAAGTATGACCCGGTTGTCGAACAGTTTTGGTTTGTAGATGAAAAAAGGCAGGATACGCTGCTCAAAAAAGGAAGGCCTCAGGGAATCGGAGGTGGTAGTGGTATTCTGCCCAAACAAGCGGCCAATCACCTGCCCCTGCAGGAAGTCGTTGGTCGGGAAGATGTTGGTGTTGTTGTAGTGGTTGTAAAAAAAGGCGATGTACTGGAATTCCTTATCAGCCTCCTGCGGGATTTTTTCTTCCAGTTGCTTGAAGTAAGGAGGTATAACCTGAGCTGCCGACAGTAGGGGCAGGCAAAGCAGGGCCAGTAGCAGCAGTTGCCGGTAATGCATGGCTAGGGATTTTTTAAACAGAAAAATCCGCCCGCGGCATTATCCTGCGCGGGCGGAATCGGGGAGAACTTTTGGTTCTATTCTTCTATGCGCTCGTATACCTGAATGTTCGTATCTCCGAACGCTCCTCCACTGGTGCTGCCGAAGCCACCTTCAGGAGTAGGGGGCGCTACGCCTACCACTTCCGGAGAGGTCTGGGCGATTTCATACCGCATGGTATTGCCGTTGATCTCGAAAATGCCCTCTGAGGTAAGTGGAGCGGGAGCAGACTGCTGCACCGTAATGGTCCATATGCCCTCTACATCGCTCTCTTCCTGCGTGTAGGTGCCGGTAAGGTCCAGTCTTGCGCCGGTAGTATCGTATTGCTCCACGAGATAGGTAAAGTCTGTACGGAACTCTGCGTAGATGCTGTCTGTATTGAAAGAAATTGAAAGAATAGGCGCTACATTGTCTCCGGAAGACTGCCACTTGCCCTGAATGCCTACTTCACAAGGGTCACAATCTCCGCCGCAGTCGATGCCGTCCTCATCGCCATTCTGAATACCGTCCATACAAGTTGGTGCCGGCTCGTTGTCATCGTCGTCGTCGCATCCCTGCCAGGTAACTACAGATCCGGCCAGGGCAAACATGAGAAGGAGAAATTTAAAATTCTTCATCGCTGGAAAGTTTGAATTTGGTTTGTTATTCGAAATTTATATCTGGAAAGCCTTAGTTTTTTCTTCACTAATTTCGAATGACTAAGTTAGAAAAGCTCCCAGAGCAGCCCGGCAGCTGTTTCGTTTTTAAGGGGTTGACCTAACTTGGAAACACCACCCCAATTTGTTAAAAAAAGATGCAGTTTACTAAAAATAAAGAGCCTGTAATTTTTGATGGCAGGGGTTGACTTTGGTTGACCTGACCTCCGTTTGTGATCAAGCACCTCTTTTCCGGCCTCCCGAAAAGGAGCAAAACCAGGCAGGGGGATGAGCTTTTTACACCCGTGCGTGATCTCGACAGGCGTCAGGCCCACCTTCCCTGCTCACTTTTTCCGCTTCTTGCGCCGCCAGGGCGCATCCTTCTGCCAGTCGCCGGCCATGATGCTGCCGTAGGGGATGACGCGGTCGACCACCTCTCCAAGCCCGAACTGTTGCATTTGCCGCTGTACGGCCTCTGCATTTTTGTAAGCAGACGGCAGTTCTGACAGGTCGATATTGCCGGAGTAGAAGCGCACATCAAGCCCGGCGGTTTCTTCTGCGAAGACTTCCTGCAGGCTGCGGCCTTCTTTGCTGCGGATGTGCTGTGAACGGCTCACGTTGCGCCCGGCACCGTGCGGTGCGAAGCCCATATTGGTAGCTGTGGCTTCCCCTTTCACGATGAGTACCGGCTCGCTCATATTGAGCGGGATCAGGCGCAGGCCTTCGTAAGAATCCGGCACATATTCATCGGTCAATGGCGTGGCACCCTTGGCGTGGTAGAATACATCGCCCTTTTTGAATACGAAGTTGTGCTCGTTCCAAAAGCGCAGCGTGTGGTTGACTTTCAGCCGGCGGCAGGTGGTTTCGTGCAGCACATTGTGGTTTTGTTTGGTCCACTCGCGCACCAGCTGCAGCGCTTCCCAATAGTGCTTGCCGTGCTCTTCATCGTAGGGTATCCAGGCGTTGCGGGCCAGCGTCTTAGGGGAAATTTCCCGGCGGAAGCTTTCTGCCATCGCCATGCCCTTTTTGTACAAATACGCGCCCAGCCCCCGGCTGCCATGATGCGTCACCATGATGGTCTCCCCCGTTTGTTCGGACTGCCCAACGAACAGGAAGTGGTTGCCATCGCCCTGTGTACCGAGGTGGCTTTTCGCCAAAAACTGGCTCTTTTCATCCCGCAAAAAGTAGTTGCCCAGCATGCGGTCGGTCAGCTCTTTTGATGGCTCAAAGCCGCCGCTCTTCCGCCCGCCCCCGCCGAAGTGGGTGACTTTGTGGGCAGCGTCCAATACCTTCTTAGGATCGACATGCCCAAAGGACGTCATCATCACGGAGCAGCAGATGTCCGCGCTGTGCATAGCGGGATGTATGGCATTCTTCGCCGCCACCACGCCCCCCACCGGGATACTCCCTTTGCCGCCGGCCGGGCAGGCATCGGGCATCACCGCCCCTTCCAGCAGGGTAGGCGTTTTCATCAGCTCCTGCATGTGGCGGTGCACGGCCTCCACATTGCTGGCTTCTTCTTCTGTTTCCGCTTCGATGTTGCAGTGGTAGGGCAAAGGCTGCTCGTGCGGCTCAATTGTGGTTTGCGCCACGCTATCGAGGTACGACTTCAGGGCATCCCCTTCCAGTTGGTGCCGGTTGGCATGCTCCAGCGCCTCGCCGAACCAGCGGCCGGGCTGATAGCCCATATCGATCAGGGTTTGTCCGGTGATTTTCATGTGGTCTGTTCTTTTGTTGGGGCAAAAGTGCTGCATGACTGCGCAAGGTATTTGCGTAGTTGTAGCTTTTTTGCCGGTTTCGTGTGCAACAACCGGGCTTTGCGTACAAATCGTTCATTTTTGCTTGAAATTCAGCTTTTGAGGCCTTGCTTTTTTTTCGACGAAGCTGCTTCAAACAAGCTCTGACCGGCGGGCATAAGGTGCCGGGCAGCCGCAGCTGCGCAGCCGGGTTTTGGTGTTTTCGGTGGGGGTGCTTTGGTAGGGGTGAGTAAGCGCTTCATACATAGGAAGCGCATGGCAACGGCAGCGTACATAAAAGAGCGGTACCGCCACGTTATCGGGCGGTACCGTTGGGGTAATAAGAGCGTTTATGCATAAAGGATGACGTATGCCGGCAAAGTGTTTTGGCATACATTGAAGTGCTTTCAGGACCTCACGTTATGATTTCATCGTATAAAATACGGACAATGAAATAGCACGATTGGTGAGGTTGAGGCCGGATCTAGTATCGGTATTTGTATTGACGAAACC
>CAJXXJ010000020.1 GCA_913062745.1 uncultured Phaeodactylibacter sp. | reverse complement strand
TCAAAGTCAGTCAGGGTGGACCAGACTTGTTCCGGGCTTGCATTGATGACGACTCGGGTTTCAATTTGCTTCATGGTACTGTTGATTTTAGTCGGGCCAGCCTTCACAGCGCCCCTGCTGCATTTGCCAGTCCTCTTGATAAAAGGATACCACAAAGCTATGCCTCTGCCGGCCGCCCCACTTTGCAACAGGTGCCAAAGGCTTGGTATTTAGTGCCAGGCGGAGGCTACCACAGCTATATCTGGAAAAATCGTGCTTTTTTGGATAGATTTTTCCAAATAAAGCGTATATTTTTGGAAAAACCTATAGGCCTATGGATCAGCTGATAGGGCGAAAAGCCGAAATCCAGGTGTTACGGGACGCACTCGCCTCAGGTGATGCTGAGATGGTATCAGTGATTGGGCGCCGGCGTGTAGGCAAGACTTTCCTGGTTAAAAGCGTCTGTGCAGGGCATATTGCTTTTGCCATTACCGGTGTTCAGGGGGCGCCTCTGCAGGAGCAGCTCAGCAATTTTCACTATCAATTGCAAGAGCACTCAAATACGGAATACAAAAAGCCGGGCAATTGGATGGAAGCTTTTCAGCAATTGATTCAGGCCCTGAAACCACTGGTTGCAAAAGGAGGCCCTAAACCCGTTGTTTTTTTGGACGAACTGCCCTGGCTGGCCTCCCGGCGGTCTGGCTTCCTGCGCGGATTGAGCTTTTTTGGAATAGTTGGGCGGCCGATCAGCGTATCGTAGTTGTAGTGTGTGGTTCGGCGGCTTCCTGGATGATCCGCAAAGTGGTTCATCACACCGGAGGGCTGCACAACCGGATTACCCGGCGGATTTTCCTCGCGCCCTTTTCATTAAGCGAGACAGCGGACTACCTGAGTAGCCGGGGCGTAGGGCTGGATCATTATCAGACGACTCAGATTTACATGGCACTTGGCGGTATCCCTCATTACCTGAAAGAAGTAAAGCAAGGAAAAAGTGCCGCACAAAACATAGACGAAATCTGCTTTTCAGACCAGGGTTTGTTACGGGATGAGTTTCAAAAGCTGTACCCGGCCCTATTTACCAATGCAGAACACCATATTGCGATCATCCGGGCATTAGGCAAAAAATGGAAAGGGCTGACCCGAAAGCAGGTTGCCGCGTCATCGTCGGTGCCTGAAGGCGGCACCCTTAAACGGGTGCTGGAAGAACTGGAACAATCAGGCTTTATTACCGCGTACCGGCCGTTTGGGAAAGCCAAAAAAGGCCAGCTGTATCGCCTCACGGATGAGTATTCCCTGTTTTACCTGCAATTTATGCAGCAAAAGCGTCTCAGCGGAGAGGGAGCGTGGCACCGGCTGAGTCAGACAGCGGCATTTAAAGGCTGGAGTGGTTATGCCTTTGAAAACATTTGCCTTAAGCACATCAGGGAAATTAAGCACGCACTAGGCGTTGCTGGTGTGTATACCGAGGCTTCTACCTACTACCATCAGGGCGAAGGGGAAAAGCGTGGCGTTCAAATCGATCTGCTCATTGACCGGAACGATCATGTCATCAATCTCTTTGAGATCAAATTTTACAATGCCCCGTTTATGCTGACCAAAGCAGAGGCTAAAGCACTGCGTGAAAAAGTAGCCCTTTTCCAGTCCTACACGCAAACCAAGAAACAGGTGGTTTTATCCATGATTACCACCTTTGGCTTGCTGTCTAATGCTCATAGTTTGGGCTTAGTGCATCAGGAGCTGACTCTAGAAGATTTATTTATTCCTAAAATTCGAACCTAACCCCTGCTGCGTTGGAACAAAAACGGGGCATAGATTAGTTTATAAAGAGTATTCAACTAGTAATTTTCGTATGAAAAATCTTACCATTCAAGTCCCGGATGAGGTAGAAGAGGAAAAAATCAAGATGATCATCGCTGCCTCTTTGTTTGAGCAGGGGGTACTTTCTTCTGGTCAGGCAGCTGAATTAGCAGGTGTAACACGGCGTTATTTTATTGAGGAAGTTGGAAAATACGGCATCTCAATTTTTGGGGAGACAGAGGAAGATATTGAGGAAATCGACGGAGTACAACTTTAAATTTCTATGAAGGTTGTCATTGCAGATACCAGCTGCCTAATTGTTTACGATAAAATTCAAAGGCTCGACATACTGCGTAAGACTTTTCCTGAATTGATTATCACCCAACAAGTTAGGTAGGAGTTCGGAACGTTGCCGGACTGGTTAAACATTAGTATAATTGAAGAAAAGGACGAGCTATATCTTGAATTGTTAAACAATTTAGGCCAGGGAGAAGCAAGCTCTATAGCTTTAGCCTCTCAAATGAAGAACAGCCTGCTGATCATTGATGAAAAGAAAGGTCGGATTGCGGTCCTCAAACACGTAATCAGCATTATAGGCTCTCTCGGAGTTTTAGTTGAAGCCAAGCGCAAAGGAGTCATAGTATCTGTCAGGGAGGCATTATCAAAGATTGAAGAAACCAACTTTCGAGTATCAGAATCAATAAAGAAGAAAGTATTGGAAAAAGCCGGCGAATGAAGCCCTCTCATCATGAGTCTGGTGCCTACGGTACCAGCTTTGTTGAATACAAAACTTTCAAAAAATGACCTTCTCCGGCCGCTTCCTCCTCAACATGATCCACTTCGCTGCCCGGCAGGGGGCATCAGCTGCTGACTTATTGGCCATAGCCGGGCACACGCAGGAAGGCCTGATGGATGAAAAGCTGCGGGTGGAAGCGCCTGTCTACAACGCCGTACTGGAAGCCGCCCTGTCTCAGGTTACCGACCCTTTCCTGGGCCTGCATGCCGGGGAGTATTTCAACCTCGGCGCAGCCGGCCTTATCGCCCAAATCACTCAAACCAGCACCACCATGCTGGAGGCCTTGCAATACTGCTGCGAGTTTTCCATGCTGGGCTGCCGCGCCATCCCACTCAGGTTGGAAAAAACAGGCGACGCCTACGCCCTGCGCATGAAGCCCGATCCTGTCTGGCAGGCACAATCCCCGGAAGCTGCCCTGCACACTCTCGAAGGGCATCTGGCCTTTAGCCTGCGGGAATATCAGCAGCTGGTACTGGGGCCGCAGCCACCGCTCCGGGTACACCTCACCCGCCCGCGCCCGGAATTGGTAACGGAATTCGAGCGGGTGTTCAAAGCACCGCTCTACTTTGGGCAGGAGGAGGGCGCACTTTTCTTCTCCGCCCGTCAGCTGGAAGCGCCCGTCCTCACCAGCGACTACCAGCTATTACGTATCCTGGTCCGGCACGCGGAGCAACAACTCGCTGCCGTCCAACAGCAAACAGGCACCGTGTATCAGGTGCGGGAAGCCATACTGCAAATGATGGACTTTGGGCTCCCCTCCATTGAGCAAGTCGCCGCTAATCTCCACCAGAGTGTGCGCAGCCTGCAGCGCCGGTTGAAAGCCGAAGGCCACACTTATCAGGAGCTCACCGAAGGCATCCGCAAATCACTCGCCCAGAGCTACCTGCGGCAGCCTGACCTCAGCCTGACCGATATCGCCGCCCTCCTCGGTTATGCTGACAGCAGCACCTTCAGCCGGTCCTTTAAACGGTGGTATGGGGTGGCGCCCCGGGAGTGGCGGCAGCGGTAGGCGTCAACTTCCACCGAGGCTCAAAAAGTTGACTTGGTTGATGACTTAAAAGCTGTTAGTTCGAAAACCATCGGCCGCTCACTCCCGCTCGTGAATCGTCCCCCCGCGCAGTTTTAAAAAACCGCCGGGCCTGCCACTAAAGTAAGCCCTTATTTCTGCCAGTACCGAAAGCGCGATCTCCTCCGGCGACAGCGCACCAATATCCAGGCCTACCGGGCTGTGCAATCGATCGTGGTCGCGCTCGCTCAGGGTGATGCCCTCTGCCGCCAGCTCGCTCAGCATCTTATCCGTGCGTTTGCGCGGGCCGAGCATACCAATATAAGGAACATCTGTAGCCAGCAGGCGGCGCAGGTTGGCCAGGTCGGTTTTGTAATCATGCGCCATAAGGATGCAAGCCGTATAGTCATCGGTTTCTACGGCTCCGTCCTTCGGCTTCACCTCATCTGCTACCTGAAAAGCTGCCTGGTTTAGTCTATGGAGATTAGCGTATACCGTTACCTGACGACCGAGGCCTTTGCCCAGTTGCGCCATTGGAAATACATCGTAATTGCTCCCGAACAGCAGCAGGCGGATGGCCGGAGCAAGAAATTCTATGAAAATGCCCAACCGCCCGCCACCGTGCAGTGGGTATTGCCTGCTCAGAGACTTCTGTTTTGCCTTAGCCTGTTCGATATCCGGCAGCAGGGCATCCGAAAGGGCACCGTCGGGCAGCGCTGCCCGGAGTTGTGCCTCATTCTCGTAGCGTATCATGTGCCCGGGGGGCAAAAGGCCCGGCCCGCCCTCATTGTGTGAGATGGTGAGCAAAACATTGGGCTGCCGCTCCTCCGTACACTGCCGGAGGATTTTCAGCGGGTTGCCGGGGCCTTCATCCAGCGGCGCAATCAGTACATCGATAATGCCGTTACAGCCCAGCCCTACGCCGATCTGCTGCGCATCGTCATCTGTAGTGTCGTAGGTGACTAAAGAAGGCCGGTCCTGGTATATCGCCAGCTGGGCTTTGCGCAAAGCGTCTCCTTCCAGGCAGCCTCCGCTGATGCCGCCTATCCAGTTGCCGTCCGCCATGACCAGCATGCGCGCGCCGGCCCGGCGGTAAGAAGAGCCTTCCACCCGCACTACAGTTGCCAGGGCTGCCTTCTGCCCGGGGGGGAGGTTATCGTACGCCTTGAGGATTGTTATGATTTCTTTCATGTCGGTTTGCGGATGGTGAGAACGTGGTGGCCCTCAGCAAAGTTGATGGTTTTATTTAAAAAATGATGTAACTATTCAGCATAGTTTGCAGATGGTATTTTCTGGCTTTGTTTACCCTAAAGGGTGCAAAGCCAGAAAATGTACTGGCTCCCTTCAGGGATGGGGCAAAACAGGGCATTTTCTGCTCAATTTGTCAGGGCATTTGTGAAACCGGCAAAAAGTATGCAGATTTAGACGCGCACATTAAATTTGCATAAAAATTCTATGGACATGAAGTTGAAGTATTTGCTGTTCTTTGCCTTATTGGGCCTGAGCATCAGCGCTTGTCAGCCTTCCGGCAACGGCTCTGAGCAAACAGAAGAAGAAAATCTCGCCCCGGTCCCGCTGCCGGAGAAGCAACAATCCAGCGGATTAGTCAAGCCACAGCAGGAGAAAGCCGAGCGCCCGGCCCCGCCGCCACCGGAGCCTGCCGCCGGACAAATTCAGTGGATGGACCTATCTCAGGCAATGGCTGCACAGAAGGAAGCGCCCAAGCCTATCTTCATTGATGTATATACCGACTGGTGTGGCTGGTGTAAGGTGATGGATAAAAAGACCTTCTCGCAGGAAAAGGTAGCTTCCTACATGAACGAAAACTTCTATCCGGTCAAATTCAATGCGGAAAAAGCCGGCCCGGTCACGATGGGCGGGCGGGAATACACGCTTGTTCCGGCGGGCCGCAAACAGGTACATAGCCTGGCCTACGCCCTGCTCGACGGCAATCTGGGCTACCCGGCTTATGTGGTGTTGGACGAAAACCTGCAGCGAAGCGGCTTTTTCAAAGGCTATAAAGACGCCCCTTCCTTTATGAATGAGGTGAAGCGGCTGCAGTAAAAGAGCAGCGTACTAATTCGGCTTTCCTCACCAAGAGGGGCATGGCTGAGCTAAACCACTTGCAGGTCTTAGCGTTGTCCTTGTATTCTAAAACCAATATTGACTACCATGACTACACTACAGGAAGGGGATAAGGCTCCTGATTTTAAAGGAGTAGACCAAAACGAAAATGAGATTCAGCTGTCTGATTTTGCCGGCAAGAAGCTGATTCTGTTTTTCTACCCTAAAGACAATACGCCTGGCTGTACAGCGGAAGCCTGCAATCTGCGGGATAACTATGATGCTTTGCGCAATAAAGGCTACGAACTACTCGGGGTAAGCCCGGACAGTGCCCGCAAACACCAGAATTTTATCAAAAAGCATGACCTGCCATTTCCACTACTGGCGGATACGGAAAAAGAGGTACTGAATGCTTACGGCGTCTGGGGCCCGAAGAAATTTATGGGCCGGGAGTTCGACGGGGTACACCGTACGACTTTCATTATTGATGAGGAAGGGAAAATTGAAAGAATCTTTAAGAAGGTGAAGACTAAAGCCCATACGGAACAAATCCTGGAGGCAATGGAAGCCTGACACTTAAGTAAATAGGACATCAGCCCCTGGCAGAGGAGTGGGGCTGACGTCCTATGTGTCCTTATAGTTCAATGTCAGCGTCAAAGTTCACCAGCTCTACGAACTGAGCAATACGCTTATTGATCTCTTTGTTGGACAGCTCTTTAAGACGCTCTATACTAAATTTCTCCACACAGAAAGAAGCCATAGCCGATCCGTAGATAACGGCACGCTTCATGTTTTCAAAAGTAAGATCATCTGTGCGGGCAATATAGCCCATGAAGCCACCCGCGAAGGTATCTCCTGCGCCGGTAGGATCGTAGACTTCAGCCAGGGGCAGCGCCGGGGCAAAGAAAACTTTTCCTCCCTCAAACAGCAGTGCGCCGTGTTCTCCTTTCTTAATCACTACAAATTTGGGCCCCATGTCATGAATGACATCAGCTGCTTTCACCAAAGAGTGTTCCCCGGAGAGCTGCCGCGCTTCCTCGTCGTTTATGATGAGGGCATCGATATGCTTCAGCACCTCAAGCAGGCTTTCCATAGCAGTATCCATCCAGAAGTTCATGGTATCAAGCGCGATGAATTTAGGGCGCTTTTCCATCTGGGTGATCACGTCTTTTTGTACGGCAGGCGTCAGGTTGCCCAGCATCAGGTAATCGCTGTTTTTATAGGAGGCAGGCAAGACCGGCTTAAAGTCGGCCAGCACATTGAGTTGCGTATCAAGGGTGTCCCGGTCATTCAGGTTGTCGTGGTAACGACCGGACCAGAAAAAGGATTTTTCGCCTTCCTTAATCTGCAGGCCTTCCAGGTCAATACCTCTGGACTCCAGATAATTCAGCTCTTCTTTTGGAAAGTCGTCCCCAATCACAGAAACGATCTTCAGCTCATCAGCTAAGTAGGATGCGGCAAGGGTAATGTAGGTCGCTGCTCCTCCAATGACGCGTTCCGCCCGGCCGAACGGGGTCTCTATGTCATCAAAAGCAACGGTTCCGACAGCGAGTAGGCTCATGTGTAGAAGTTTTTTTAATTTTTTTACCCTACAAAGATTGCACATTTATTCGGGATGATATAACTTTGCACTCGCCTTTTGAAAGAAAGGGGTTTTACATAGAAAATTGCCTCAGTAGCTCAGCTGGTTAGAGCGGCGGACTGTTAATCCGTAGGTCATAGGTTCAAGTCCTATCTGAGGCGCACAAAAGCCTCGAAGCATAGCTTCGGGGCTTTTTTATTAGCTCAGGGAGCGTTGAAAGAATCTCGGCCTGTTCAGAGCGGGATTCATCCGCCGGGCCACTTGGGCTCTAGCCACTTGGAAATTGGGCTCCCCATGAAGTAACCAAGAGCACAGTGGGAAACTGCACCCTTGGGCCTTCCGGGCACCTGCCGCTCCTATGTGCCTTTATGTTTCTCAAAAAAGGCAATCAGCCGTGGGGCTACCGCCGGGGTGAGCGCCGTAGGTGCAGTTTCCCTCCCTCGGGAGATGCCCTTCAGGGCACAGGGGGGAAGCAATTGTACCAAGTATTCCAAGTGCCCAGACCACCAGGCATCCTCTGGTAAGTACCACTACTCAATGGTCATCCCCAGAAAAAATGCACCCGGCGGGAAAAAATGCCCTTCTTATCCTGTCTAACTTGTAAGTTAATCATCAAACCAACTGCATGCCCCGGGAAGCACAGTGGATACGACAAGCACAGGCCGGCGATCAAAACGCCTTCCGTAAAATCGTGGAGCAGCACCAACAGCGGGTGCGGGCCATTGTGCAGGGTATGCTGGGCGATACAGCAGAGGCCGATGATGTGGCACAGGAGGTGTTTATAAAGTTGCACCGCAGCCTTTCTCAATTCAGAGGGGAAGCAAAGCTGAGCACCTACCTTAGCCGCGTAGCCATCAACCTTTCGCTGAATGAGCTGAAAAGGCGGAAGCGCAAAAGCCGCTGGCTGACTTTTATCCGTACAGGCGGGCCGGAAGCGGGCCTGAGTGACCACAGCGCTGATCCGGAGCGGCAGGAAATACGGGATGCTTTGCAGAAAGCATTGCAGCGGCTGGAGCCGGAATTCCGGGCTGTCGTCCTGCTGCGCCTGGTAGACGGATACTCCGTAAAAGAAACGGCGGATATCCTGCAGCTGCCGGAAGGTACTGTGGCTTCCCGCCTGGCCCGCGCCCAACAGAAACTCAGAACAATTTTAGACCAATGGCTATAGACCAAATGCACATCAACTGGATTTATCGCTCGCTCGATGGCGGGCTTAGCCCGAAGGAAGAGCACGCCTTGCAGCAGGCCCTGCAAGCCTCTGCGGAACTGAGGGAGGAGCAGGAAAAAATCCGGAGGCTCCGGTCCGCACTCCGCGACTTTCAGCCAGCAGTTGATGAAGGATTTACTCGCCGGGTCTTTAGCAAGGTGCGGGAAGAATCCGTGACTGCCCACTGGCTGCGCAGCGTCGCTGCCGCCTGCCTGCTGCTAATCGCTTCCGCATTCATCGGGCTTTATCTTGCAGAGGGGAGCCTCAGCCAGGATACGCTGATCGGAGTGGAAGAGCTGCAGCCGGAAGACGCTACAGCGCTGACGCCTTACAGCGATTTAAACTAGAAAAGACATGAAACGCACACAACTCATAGCACTCGGGCTGCTCCTCCTGCTCACCGGCTTCGTAGGCGGGTGGCTCGCGCACCGCAGTATTGCCGCAAAGCGTATACACCGCGTGGCAGAAATGCGCCGTGCCGGCGGTTTCGAAAACCACTTCTTCCGCCGGATAGAAGCCGATGCCGAACAACGCAGCCGCCTTCAGAGCATCGTTGCACCCTACGCCCGGCAGATCGACAGCCTGCACCGCGGGCTGGAGTCCGAACGGCGGCAGCTCATCCAACAGATGCACGAAGAAGTCAGCCCTTTGCTTACCGACGAGCAGCAGCAGAAACTGAAGCAGTTTTCGAAAAGATTCCGCCACCGCAAAAAAAACCGGAAGTAGGGAAAATATATCCACCCGCCGTTGTCTAAATAATGAACAGCGGTTAAACCCAGGAGCAGAAAAATGCTCTAAACCATAACTTTTAAAATTTACAACCATGACTACTATCCTTTTACGCGGCAGCGTGCTGCTCGCCGCCCTGACCTTCTTTTGCCTCACCCTTAATGCACAGCCCGGCCGTGGGCAGCACCACCCCCGCCCCTTTCAAGCCATTGAGCAGCATCAGGAAGAATTGGGCATTACCGAGGCACAGCAAGCCGAACTGGAAACCCTAAAAGCCAGCTTCCGGGCGGAAGCACAGGCACTGCGGGCACAGGAAATGGAGCCGGAAGCCAAAAGAGAGGCCATGCACAACCTGATGGAAAGCCTGAAAGCTGACCTGGAAAGTATACTGACCGAAGAGCAGGCTGCACAGCTGGAAGTAATGCATAAAGCAAAGAAGCAGGAACGCCGGCAGCAATTTAAAGAAGCCCGCAGCGCAGTGCAGTCTTACCTTGACCAAAACGTCAAGCCAGTTATGCTGGAGCAGCGCCAAAAACTGGAGGCAGGCCTCAGTGAAGAGGACAAAGCGGAGCTCATCCGCCTGCGCGCAGCAGTAGCGGAGCATAAAGCCGAGCGCAAAGCAGCCCGGCAGGCCACCCGCGCAAACGGAGAACGCCCGCAGCGCCCGGAAAAAGTGGAGCGCCCCGAACGCGAAGCCATCAGGCAACTGGTAGCTAAATACGATACGCAAATCGAAGCACTGTTCGCAGAAGTGGAAACGGAAGCTGCACAGTGGAAGTCAGATATTGAATTCATCATGGATGCCCACCGGCCGGAGGGAGCACCGGAGCATAAGCGCTCCCAAGCTCACAAAGGTAAGCGCAACGGGCAGCACGGCAAGCGGCACGAGTACGGCCGGCTGTTTAACAAAGCCCGCTTTTTGCTGATGGACCCGGCGGAAGAAGCTGCCGTAGCACAGGCGCTCATTCAGTCGCCCACCGCCTTCCCTAACCCGGCGAGTGGCCAGATTACTCTGCAGTACGAGCTGCAGCAGGAAGCCGAAGTCCTCCTGCAATTGCACACCCGGGAGGGGCAGTTGCAACAGGAATACCAGCAAGGCCGCTTGTCCGCCGGGCAGCAGCAGGCCCGCATTGACCTGAGCCAGCTACGCGACGGAGCTTACTACCTGAGCATCCTCGCAAACGGAGAAGTACAGATCGTACCCTTTATCGTAGGGCGCCAGTAAGCACCCATGCTGCCCGGTTCTGCTGAAAAGTGGGGCCGGGCAGCTTGATTTTGAGCCAAAGCTTACGGGCAGCCGCCCGCAGCTCTCCCGGCAAACCAGTCGCAAACCAGCCGCCGCTCGCAATTCCCCGGCCCTCCCGTCTTCACATCCCCACATTATCCCTATATTTGCCAGCTCAAAAATGAAGACACGACCATGAAGGTATCGCTGAACTGGCTCAAAGATTATATCAATATAGACGGGCTTAGCCCCGAAGAAGTATCAGAAATTCTAACAGGCATCGGCCTGGAAGAGGAAGGCATGGAGCGGGTGGAAAGCATTGAGGGCGGTTTGGAAGGCGTTGTCGTCGGCCACGTCGTCGAGTGCGGCAAGCATCCGGATGCAGACCGGCTGTCACTCACCAAGGTAGATATCGGGCAGGAAGAACTGCTGCAGATTGTCTGCGGTGCACCTAATGTAGCACAGGGGCAAAAAGTAATGGTCGCCACCGTTGGTACCACCCTGTACCCTATCGATAGCAACGAGCCGCTCAAGCTGAAAAAAGGAAAAATCCGCGGGCAGGTCAGCGAAGGCATGATTTGTGCCGAAGACGAACTGGGCATTGGCCGCGACCATGCCGGCATTCTGGTATTGCCGGAAGAGACTAAGGTTGGCACCCCGGCCAGTGATTACTTTAAGGTGGAAATTGACCACGTATACGAAATTGGCCTGACGCCTAACCGCTCGGACGCTACTAACCACCTCGGTGTGGCAAAGGACCTGGCCGCCTACCTGAAAGCCAACCGCGCTTATACCGGGGGCGTGCATATACCGGAAGTTTCTGGCTTTAAAGCAGATGACAACAGCCTACCGGTAGAAGTGGAAGTGGAAGATGCAGAAGCGGCTCCCCGCTACGCCGGCCTGACCATCAAAGGGCTGCAGATCGCAGAATCTCCGGATTGGCTCAAAAGCCGCCTGAAAGCGGTAGGCGTACGCCCCATTAATAACGTCGTGGATATCACCAACTGCGTCCTGCACGAGCTCGGGCAGCCACTGCACGCTTTCGACCTCGATAAGGTAAAGGGTAAAAAAATCATCGTCAAAGCTTTGCCGGAAGGCACCAAATTCCAGACCCTCGACGAGGTGGAGCGGCAGCTGAGCGGAGAAGACCTGATGATTTGCAACGGCGAAGGCGAAGGCATGTGTATAGCCGGCGTATTCGGCGGGATGAATACCGGCGTCACCGACGAGACTACCGATATCTTCCTGGAGTCTGCTCACTTCAATGCCAAATGGGTGCGCCGTACCAGCATGAAGCACAACCTGCGCACCGATGCCGCCAAGGTATTCGAAAAGGGCAGTGACCCCAATATCGTAGTCTATGCACTCAAACGTGCTGCCCTGCTCATGAAAGAGCTGGCCGGCGGTACAATCTCCAGCGACATCATCGATTTGTACCCGGCACCGGTAAAACCAGCGGAAGTCAGTGTGCGATACGAGCACGTCAACCGCCTGATCGGTGTGGAAATCCCCCGGGAAAAGCTCAAAAGCATACTCGACGCCCTCGAAATGGAGGTAGTCGCCGATGACGAAAAGGTGTTCACCGTTGCTGTGCCGACCAATAAGTCGGATGTGACGCGGGAAGCTGATGTGATTGAGGAAATCCTGCGTATTTATGGGTACAATGAGGTGCCGATCAGTGAGCAGGTGCGCTCCAGCATCAACGTAGCTCCACAGCCGGACCCGAATCTGCTGCGCGACAAAGTCGGCGATTTGCTGGCTGCTAACGGTTTCCACGAAATGATGGCCCTGTCGCTGTCCCGCTCGCAGTACTACGAGGAAATCTACCAGAGCTTGCCGAAGGAAAAACTGGTATTCATCAATAATACCTCCACGGTGCAACTGGACATTATGCGCCCGGACATGCTTTTCAGCGGCCTTGAGGCCATCGTGCACAATCAGAACCGCCAGCAAATGCGGCTCAAGCTGTTCGAATTTGGGCGTACCTATCAGCATGGCGAAGGCAAAATCGACGAGCAGCAGCACCTCAGCCTCTTTCTGGCCGGTGACCGCTTTGGCGAAAGCTGGCTGGACAACCGAAAAGGAGAAGCAGATTACTATACACTGAAGGCTTATGTAGAGCAGGTGCTCAGCCGCCTCGGACTGTCCGGTTATCAGGAAACGGAGCTCAGCGATGAAGACTTCGCCTACGGCATGCAGTACCACCGCGGGCCACAAATTCTGGCTCGATTCGGAAAAGTCAACCCTAAGCTGGCTAAGGCAATGGATGTGCGGGGGGCAGTGTTCTACGCTGATTTCCAGTGGGATACGTTAGTGAAGTCCCGCAAAAAGCATAAGGTTTCCTACGAGGAGCTGAACAAATATCCAACGGTACGCCGCGATTTAGCACTCGTTATTGATAATTCCGTAAAATTTAGTGATATTGTGGCGATAGCCCGTAAAGCGGGTAAGAAGCTCATCAAAGACATCAACCTCTTTGATGTGTACGAAAATGAAGCACAGCTCGGCAGTGGCAAAAAGTCCTACGCCGTTAGCTTTACATTTGAAAATCCGGAAAAGACGCTCAAGGACAAGGAAGTCGAAAAACTCGTCAATAAAATGATTGCCGATTACGAAACCAAGCTGGGAGCGTCTATTAGGAAATGATAGCCCGAAATCCCAAAATGAACATTACAGAGCGGATTGACAGTATAGAACTCAAGGTGCGGCAGCTCGTACAGACTAAAGAGCGGCTGCAACGGGAGAACGCCGCCCTGAAAGAAGATAACAGAAAGTTGAAAGCAGAACTCGACCGCCAAAGCGGCGCAGTAGATGCTTTGACCTATAAACTGGAAGAATCGCAGCGAGCATTGGAATCGCAGCGGTCACATCAACCAGAGGACTCAGAGAAGCTGCAACAGCAGCTGGAAGAATACATCGAGGAGATTAATAAGTGTATTGAGTGGTTGCACAAACAATAGTTTGTTTTGCAGGATAAAACAATGAAACATATAACGGTCTTGATTGCCGGGAGGCCTTACCCTCTGAAAATCGATGAAGCGGACGAACCGAAAATCCGCAAGATCGTCAAAGAGGTCAACGATAAAATCAACCGGTTTCAACTGACGTACACCAGCAAAGATAAGCAGGACTGTATCGCTATGGCCTTGCTGACCTATGCTGTGGACCTGCACAAAGCTCAAACCTCCGGGAGCAATGACCCCGCCCTTTCGGGCAAACTTTTTCAACTGGAAGCATTGCTCAGCCAAGCCCTCGAACAATAATACTTCCCTGCCCAATGGTTGCTGATGCCCGCCGGCAAAGCAATTCTCACCGCCCGTTGCGCCCGAGTAATTTCGGGAGCAAACATTAACATTCATGCTTAAACCATTTCAACCATGGAAATAGGAATTGGAGCCATCATCGGCCTGATTGCAGGCGTGGTCGTTGGTTTTATAGCTACGCAGCTGGCGCTGAAAAAAGCCCGCCAAAAGCGTACCGAAGAAATCAACGCCACCGTCGATCAGGAAGTAAAAGAGGCTCGGCAAACTGCCAAGCGGCTGATTGACGAGGCCGAACTGAAAGCGGAAAAAATTACTTCGCAGGCAGAAAACAAAAATGAGCGCATTAAGCAAAAGAAGATTCAGGAGGCCAAAGAAAAGTTCAGCCGCCTGAAGTCGGAGTTCGAAAGCCATAAAGCAGAGCAAATGGTCGAACTCAAAGAGCGCCAAATGGAAATCAAAGGCCTGGAGGGCGAGCTCAGACAAAAAGAGGATCGCTACCAGGACAAAGTAAAGGCACTGAAGACACAGCAGTCTGAGCTCGAGCAGCGCGAAGCCGATGCCATCGCTTTGCGCGAAAACCTGGAGAAGCAGATGAAGGTGCTCAACCGCAAACGCGAAGAACTGGAAACAGCAAGCGAGCGCCACATCAAAGAGTTGGAAAAAGTCGCCAACCTGAGCGAAAACGAAGCGAAGGAACAACTGCTGGAAGCCGTCAAAGCAAAAGCGGAAACCGACGCCATGGCGCTCGTCAAATCAACGGTGGAGCAGGCCAAAGTTACCGCCAACAAGGAAGCCAAAAAGATCATCATTCAGTCTATTCAGCGCATGTGCGCAGAGTACACGATTGAGAACACCGTGTCTGTATTCAATCTCGACTCAGATGACCTCAAAGGCCAAATCATCGGCCGCGAAGGCCGCAACATCCGGGCTTTGGAGGCTGCTACCGGCGCAGAGATCGTCGTAGACGACACGCCGGAAGCCATCGTCATCTCCAGCTTCGACCCCATCCGCCGGGAGGTCGCCCGCCTGGCACTCAAGCGCCTTGTGGCCGACGGCCGTATCCACCCGGCACGCATCGAGGAGGTCGTCGCGAAAGTACGCAAGCAGCTCGACGAGCAAATTGTGGAAATCGGCGAGCGCACCGTTATTGACCTCGATCTGCACGGCCTCGACGCCTACCTCGTCAAGATGGTGGGCCGCATGCGCTTCCGTTCTTCCTACGGGCAGAACCTGCTCAAGCACTCCATCGAAACCGCCAACCTCTGCGCCATCATGGCCGCGGAGCTGGGGCTGAGCCGCAAGCAGGCAAAAATGGCCAAGCGTGCCGGCCTGCTGCACGATATCGGCAAAGTGGCAGAAGAAGAGACCGAACTCTCACACGCCATCCTCGGTATGAAGCTTTGCGAAAAGTACAAAGAACACGCCGTAGTGTGCAACGCTGTGGGGGCTCACCACGATGAAGTGGAAATGAATAATATTATCTCCCCCATCGTGCAGGCCTGTGACGCCATCTCCGGTGCGCGCCCCGGTGCCCGCCGTGAAATCCTGGAGAG
>CAJXXJ010000019.1 GCA_913062745.1 uncultured Phaeodactylibacter sp. | reverse complement strand
CAATGACAACTGCGGAGTGGACACCATACTTGTGCGCCGCCTGATTGAGCTGGATCCGACTGACTGCAGTGATGTGCCGGATTACTACAGCGAGTGGGCCGGCTTCGTTGACTTCACCTGCTGTGATGTCAATCAGATGGTGACCATCGAACTGAAAGTGATTGACGAAAGCGGTAATGAAAACATTTGCTGGCTCGAGGTACTGATAGAAGACAAGATCACGCCGTTCTGCTTTGCACCGGCCAATGTAAATACTACCTGCGCTGATGTGCCGGTTGGTTTCGATCCGTTCGACACCGCAGGGCTTGATGCACTTTACGGCGCTGCAACAGCTGATGACAACTGCTCCACTACGAGCATTCAGGAGCTGCCACCGGTAGTTAACCTCAATGACTGCGGGGTAGGTACCATCATCCGTCAGTTTGCTGCCTTCGATGCGCAGGGCAACGCTTCTACCAATACCTGTCAGCAGGTGGTGACGATCGCAAACGAGTTCAACTACACCATCAAGTTCCCGAAGGATGTAATTTCCGACTGTGCAGTGCCTGATCCGGACTCTATCGAGGTCGAAGGGCTGGGCTGCGATGACCTTTCTGTCAGCGTAACGGAGGAAATCTTCTACCCAACCTCAGGCAATAGCCCGGAGTGCTACACCATCTTCCGGAAGTACCGCGTGCTGAATCACTGCGAGTACAACGGACAGGACAGCGCCGTGGTCGTAGGCCGCAATGAGGACTGCGACATGCAGCCGGGAGACGAGGATGTATGGGTGGTGCGTACACCGACTACCGTATTCATCGACCGGGATAACAACCCGAATAATCAAGTGCCGGCCTTCGGTACGAAGTCGACCAACTGCGACGGTAATACCAACCCGGCAGGCTACTGGCGCACCGTCAACTCAGTAGGTCTGTGGGAGTATACACAGATCATCAAAGTGATGGACTCCACGCCGCCGCAAGTCAGCTTTACCGAGCCGGATCAGTTCTGCAGCATTGATCAGACAGCCTGCAATGCAACTGTTCAGTATCCCTTTACTATAGTAGAGAACTGTTCTCCGGATGACCTTCAGATCACCGTAGAGCTGGACGCTAAAGCGGACGGCACGATCGACTTCGATGTGACGCCGCTGCTGAGCGGTGCTTATCCGAACTACGTCATTGGCGGAGAGTACCCGATTGGCAGCCACGAGTTTGTAGTGACCGTACAGGACGGTTGTGGCAATAATACTAATGTTGCGACGCTGCCGTTTGATGTAGTCGACTGCGCTGCGCCGACTTTCACCTGCCTGAACGGGCTGACCTTCAACCTGCAGGAGCTGGCGCCGAATACCGATATTGACGGCGATGGCGAATTTGACGTAGCCGGTGCGGGTATCTGGGCGAACGACTTCCACCTCAGTGTGGCGGACTGCAGTGACGATACCATTGCCTTCTCCATCAACCTGGTGGGTGAAGAGCCGGATATGGATCAGACAGCGATTTACTTCACCTGCGATGATGTCGGCCTGGTGGAAGTAGAAGTCTACTTCTACGACAGTGCTTTCAATCCGGAAGCGGTACAGCCAGACGGAACCGTAGGCGGGCCCAACTGGGGCTTCTGCGAAACCTATCTCTACATCACCGATAACAACAACCTGTGCAGCAGCCCAATGCCGATGATGGCCGGGCAGATTATGCGGGAAAACGATGATGCAGTGGAAGCAGTGGAAGTCTCGCTGAGTGGTATGATGAGCACTTCAATGATGACCGGCTCAGGCGGCACTTACGCCTTTGACAGCCTGCCGATGGGCGCTGACTACACCGTTACGCCTTTCCGCGACGATGAGCACCGCAACGGCGTGTCTACCTTTGACCTGATCATCATTCAGCAGCACTTGCTAGGGGTGACACCGCTGCAGGGGCCTTACAAGCGGATTGCCGCCGACGTAAACCGCTCCGGCTCCATCACTACGCTGGATATGATTCAGATACAGCAGCTGATTCTGGGGCAGATTCTGGAGTTCCCGAACAATACAAGCTGGCGCTTTGTCGCTGAGGATTATGTCTTCCCTTATCCGGAAAACCCGTGGTTTACCTACTTCCCGGAAGTCATCACGGTGAATAACCTGAACGGGAACGAAATGGCCGCCGACTTTGTCGCGATCAAGATTGGAGACGTCAATAACACGGCCACCACTACTGCCGCACAGTCCGGGCAGCTCGAGGACCGCAACTTTGCCAATGCTTTCTACCTGGAAGCAGAGGAGCAGGAATTGCAGCCGGGCACCCTGATAGAGGTGCCATTCTATATGGATGCTGAAGAAGCCGTACAGGGCTATCAGTTTACGCTTGATTTTGACCCGGCGCTGCTGCAGTTTGAAGAGGCCAGCTATGGCCTTGCAGACGAAAACAGCCTGGGCCTGTACGCTGCCAATGATGGCCAGCTGACCGCCAGCTGGTACGAAACTGCTGCGGTGCAGCCACGCCATCAGGAAGGCAAACAGGAGCTTTTCCGCCTGTTCTTCCGCGTTAGCCCGCTTGCTTTGCCTGGCCAGCTACTCAGTGAGCAGCTGCAAATTACCTCGCAGCGCACAGCAGCCGAAGCATACAGCTGGGAAGGCGAGCATATGGACGTGCGTCTGCGCTTCCGGCAGGCAGCAACGGCAGAGGGCACTTTCCGCTTGTATCAAAACCGGCCAAACCCGGTTCGCGGACAAACGGTGATTGGCTTCGAACTGCCGGAATCCGGTCCTGCGGAAATCAGCCTCTTCGATATCAACGGGCGCCTGCTGCGCGTCATAGAAGGCGACTATGCGAAAGGGTACAATGAAGTAAGCCTGCAGCGCCATGAGCTCAGTGAGCTTCCGGTGCGCAATGGCCTGCTGTACTACCGCCTGCAAATGGGCAATCAGGTCGCCACCAGAAAGATGATTATAACAGAATAACGATTTACCCCCCGGGAGCAGTCAGAACGGCTGCTCCCTTTTTTAATTTGTCAGGCTATGAAAACCGCGCGAACGAATTTATTTTTCTTATATTCGCTTCCATAAGATTACTCCCCCCAACCATGTTTTCATCTACCCCATGGATTTATCTGCCCTGTTAAGGGGCTGCAGTATGCTGCAGATTTAGATCAACCGATTATACAATCAATCGTTATCACCATGTAGCGTGAAGGAGTCAGTACCCGTTACCCTTCCACCTACACGCATTCTGAAGGGGTCCGGATTATAAATGCCCGGGTTCTCAGCCTGCCACACTGTGGTGGTCTTCTTCGGAGTGAATGCGCAGACATAGAGCAGAGTGGTGCTCTGGCATCATTTAAGCGTCTGCGTAGCTTTCCCAGGCACAGAAAATAAACACGATAAGCATACATCAATTTTAAGGCCTTAGCAGGGTGTTTGTAGCATTCGCTGCAAAAGCAGATATTGGGCAAATGCTCAAAGCAAATACAATTGTGTTAACTTGCACATTCACAGATGGTCTGTATGCCGGGCGCCACTCAAAAGCACCGGGCAGCAGGAATACCTCTGACAATGACAGGAGCAACTATGGTAGATCGGAGTACGCTTTACAGTTTTGTTTTCGGTGCAGCGATAGTGCTGTTGCTGGCATCTGGCCGTGTCTGGCTGGATGGAGATAGGCCCGGCTTTGCCTCGCCGTCAGCCGCTGCTTCGGCAAGTGACTGTGACGAGGACAGTACTGCCCCCGTGCTTGTAGCCCCGGTCAATGGATTTCAGGCCGCTCTTTCCGGTTGCGAAAACGGCGGCAGCCAGGCGTTCTTCTTTTCGGTTACCGCCTCCGATAACTGCGACCCCGACCCTCAGCTCAGTGTGGCTGCTTCCGATGGCCTATACCTTGAACCGCTTAATAATCGGCAATATCTGCTTTTAGCACCTGCCGGTTCCTACACGGTAGAAGTTACCGCTACAGACCTCTCCGGCAACCAACAGTCGCTGTCCCTGCCGGTGGAAGTGACGCAGGAGCCTGCACCGGGTGCCAATTACGCCTGTAATGATGCCATCACTGTAGCACTAAACGACGCCTGCCAACGACGGCTGACGCCTGATATGGTGCTGGAGGGCGATATCGGATGCTACCCCGCAGAGTATTTTGAAATCACAGTACTGGACGATACCCCGGCGAACGGCCCGCTGATCGATGGCCCCGGAACTTATGACTATGAACTGCAGCCTGTCCAACCGGCACCTGTAGCAGGCTTCACCGGCAGCTTCAGGCCACAGCAGTGGTCTACACTGGGCACCGGCGGCGGAACAGTGGTACATACTGCTGACAGCCTCATTCTTTCAGGCGACAGCGACGATTATGCCGCAGTGGCAGTTTACTCGGCACCCTTTAACGCCAGCCTGAGCCTGAGCTGGGCTGCTCAATCTGACGGGGGCAGCCATAGCTTTTCCGGGCTGATTATCGGAAGTGACGGCAGCCCGGCCGGCACCGTTGTCGTGGGCGGCATTAATGATGCCGGAACCGCTAACATCAACCTTTCTGCCGGGCAAAGCCTGGTGTGGCAGCTTGCCGGCAACGGGAACGCAAAGGCCGTTGTTACTGCTTTTTCCGCCTCCTTCACAGGGCTTGACCCTGGCTTGCTATTCCCCTGCTGGGGGGAAGTAACGGCCCTTGATGAGCAGCCGCCCACGCTCATCTGCCCGGAAGATACCGAAACCGCTACGCTGTACACCGACCTGCAGATAATTGCGGGTTCGCTCGACGAAAATGACCCGCTGCTGAGCACGCAGTTGTATTCCTGCCTGATTGAAAACTTCGCCAGCCCGGGAGCGCGCCACTACGAACTTATTGAGTTTGAAGTGGATGCCGAAGATGTTTACACTTTCTTTCTGGAAGCAGGCTTTGAAGCCGATATGGCGGTATTCCAGCGTAGCTTCAATCCACTGAGCCCCTGTACCAATATTATCGGGCAGGCTGACTTCCCGCAGGCCGGCAACCCGCTTGGAGGAGGCAACAACCCGCTGTTGCGGACCGCGCTCCCACTTCGCCCGGGGCAATCCTACTTTTTGCTGACCAGTAGCGATGAACCCGGGCAAACGGGAGATTATCAGTACGCGATACTGTCAGATAACGGCGGCAGCATCATCGGCTTTCCGCAGCAAAGCCGCCTGCTGACTTACCCACTGTATTGCAATGATGTCACTTTCGTGCAAAACGCCGATAGCCTGCAGTGGACGGGCGCTCCGGAAGTATCGGATAACTGCTCGCAATCGTTGCTTACCTTTAATGACATACCGGAAGAGGAGGGCGACTGCGGCAGCCTGCGCATCCGCCGCTTCTTCCGGGCGACTGATGAAGCTGGCAATCAGTCGAACTGCATTCAAAATATAAACTTCCGCCGCCCCGGCATCGAAGATGTACTCCTGCCTCCTTTTACCATGCCTATCGAGTGCGATGAAGACTTTCCGCTGGACGAGCTGGGCGGCCCGGACCCGGAGTTTACGGGCTATCCGTTCATCCTGACCGCGCAGGGCGCTATTGACCTGCGGGACGACTACTGCAATCTGGGAGCCACCTACGAGGACGGCCCGAATATCGAACTGTGCCCCTCTTCCTTCCAGTTTGTGCGCCGGTGGACGATCATCGACTGGTGCGAGCCGGCTAATACTGAAGTCTATGCTCAAATCATCAAAATCGGTGATTTTACCGCACCGGAAGTGGAGTGCCCGGTGGTGGATATCGACGGCGACGGCTTCCCGGATGAGCTGGTGTATCCTGCGGCATCTTTTGAATGTGAGGCTGCATTTGTGGTGCCTGCCCCACAGGTGGTTGACAATTGCTCAAACTGGTCTTTTGCCGTGGAAGTTGTGACCGATGAGGATAGTATTGTGTTCAACGATTTCGGCCAGCCGGTAGATACTGTGGTCAATACCGTGGTGCTGGCGAGCGTGCCGGCAACGGTACCCAATAAAACGGTAGCGGGTATCCCTTCCGGCTGCCATCGGTTCCGCTACATTGTGTCAGACGACTGCGGCAATACTTCTGTGCTGGAATGTGGATTCTGTGTGGAAGACGAGTCAGACCCGGTAGCCATCTGCGATGATGAAGTAATTGTGTCGCTGGGCGGCAACGGTGAATCCCGACTGTTCGCCAATCACATCAATGAAGGGAGCTGGGATAACTGTGGCATCGACAGCCTGGCGGTGCGCAGGCGTGTGACGCTCAATGAAGACTGCGAGGCCGTCGCGCCTTTCTTTACGCCCTGGTCTGCCTCGGTGACTTTCAATTGCTGTGAAATCAACACTCTGCAGGGCGTGGAGCTGCTGGTCATTGATACCGCAGGGAATACCAATGTTTGCGCTACCGAAGTGCTGGTGGAAGATAAAACGAACCCCAGCTGCCTGCCGCCCGATCCGGTAACGATGAGCTGTGCGGACTTGCCTCCGGGCTTTTCGGCGGACAGCCTGGCGCTGCTGGGAGCGCTTTTCGGCGAACCGGGCGCAATCGATAACTGCGGTGCAAGCTGGCAGGAACTTCCCCCCGTCAGCGATATCGATGATTGTGGAGTCGGAACGCTGATCAGGAGGTTTAGGGCAGTGGATGCTTCCGGCAATACCTCCGCTTTGCAAATCTGCAATCAGACCGTGACCCTGACCGCAGAGCATGACTATCTGATCAAATTCCCGGAGGATGGCTACGAAAACTGCGGCGCGCCTAATGCGGATACCATCGAAGTGTTTGAGCAAGCCTGTGACCTGCTCGCCGTCAGTGTTACCGATACCCTTTTCTCAGCTTCCGGGGATGAGTGCTATAAAATTTTCCGTACCTACCGGGTCATCAATTGGTGTGAATACGACGGCCAGTCCGAACCGGTGGTCATCAGCCGCGATGAGGACTGCGATGAGAACCCCGGAGATGAAGACGTCTGGGTAATCCGCCACCCGGATCAGGCTTTCGTAGACCGGGATGACATGCCATTCAACAACAACCCGGCTGCGGGTCAAAAAGGAACGATTTGTACCGGGCAGACCAACCCGCAGGGCTTCTGGCGCAATACCGTATCAAGAGGCTTCTGGCAATACGAACAGCACTTGCTGGTGTACGATACTGTGGCACCCCAAATCCTCTTCCCGGACTTCCCGCCCATCTGCAGCAACAACAACGCTACCTGCCGGGCGCCCGCCGAATTCCCCATCGTCATCTCCGACGATTGTACGCCCAATGACCTGGATATCCGGGTGTTTTATGACGAGTATGCAGACGGTACGATTGATACCGTCCTTAATGATATTTTCGGGACTTACCCGAAGTACAAAATCAGCGGCGACTACCCGATCGGGATGCATGAATTTAAGATTGTGGTGGAAGACGGTTGTGGAAATGTAGCCTCAGCTACCCTGCCCTTTGAAATTGTAGATTGCAAAGCGCCTGCACCGGCCTGCCTGAATGGCATTTCTCTTTCGCTGATGCCGCTGTTCCCGGAAACGGACGCAGATGGTGACGGAGATATTGACCGGGGGGCTCTGAATGTATTCGCGGAAGATTTTATCGTCAGCGAATACATCGATTGCTCTATGCCTCTGCGGTACTCCATCAACCGGGTAGGGGAGACGCCGGATATCAATCAGGATGAAATGATCGTCACCTGTGACGACCTCGGCGTGCTGCTGGTAGAAATCTACGCCTGGGATGCCGCCGGCAACCCCTTTGCCGTACAGCCGGATGGCAGCATTGGCGGGCCGAATTACGATAACTGCGAAACCTTCATCGTCGTTAATGACAATATTGCCGATTGTGATGAGCAACTGCCCTTGCTTGCGGGAGCAGTGGAGCGGCCGGACTCAGTGGGCGTGGGCGGTGTGCTGATGTCCCTTACGGGAAACCTGACGAGTGAGGTGTTGACCGATTCGCTGGGGCAATATGTGCTGGACGATCTGGAATCCGGCTACAGCTATACGCTTACACCTTCTAAGGACGGAGACGATCAGAATGGGCTCAGTACTTTTGATATCGCACTGATCAATCAGCATGTGCTGGGCCGGACTCCTTTTGATTCTCCCTACAAATTCCTGGCAGCCGACGTCAATAATTCCGGCTCAATCAGTACACTTGATATTCTGCAGCTGCGGCAGGTGATCCTGAGTATCATTACCGAGTTTCCGAATACCGACAGCTGGCGCTTTGTGCCGAAAAGCCACGAATTTATTAACCCGGATAACCCCTGGGCCAGCCCGATACCGAACAGCATCTACTACGATGAGCTGGAGGGCGAACTCCTGGCTGAAGACTTTGTAGCCATCAAGATGGGGGATATCGATTACAGCTCCACAGTAGCTGCACAGTCCGGACAGTTGGAGCCCCGCTATGAAATGGCCCATGTGCTGCAGGCCGAAGAACAGTGGCTGCAAGCCGGGCAGCGCGTCCGCGTTCCGGTTTATGCAGATATGAATCAACTCATTGGGTTGCAGGGCCTGTTGGATGTGGACATTAACCGGGTAACCCTGGAGCGTGTGGAAGAAGGTGTGCTGACGGAAGCCCACTTCAACGCCCGGCACTTGCCGTCCGGGCAGTTGCCGGTAAGCTGGACGGGCAGTCAGCAATCCGGAAAGCACCGCTTGTTTACGCTGCACCTGAAGGTGTTGCAATCCGGCAAGCTGTCCGATGCGCTGCACCTGGCGGATGGGCCCCTGAGGCCGGAAGCCTATGACGATCAGCTTCGCAAGCGGTACCTGCACCTTTCTTTCAACAATACCTACGCGGTGCCGGTGCTGACACCCAATCCGGTACGCGAAGCAGCAACACTCTACTTCGAGTTGAGCCGGGCAGAGCAGGTAAAGGTCTCCGTGTACGATTTGCAAGGGCAACCTTTGCTGGCTGATGAGCTGCAGTGCTCAGAAGGGGCAAACCACTGGGAGCTTCCGGTAAAGAAACTTCCCGCTGATGGGGTATACCTCCTGCATTTCCAAAGCAGCACTCAGAGCTGGACACAAAAATTCGTTCTTGCCCGGTAGTGTTCCTATTTTAGAAGAGGGTGGAACTACGCCCGTTTTGGTAACTTGTCAGCCAAAACGGGCGTTTTTCGTTTAGGCCTATACCTCAGTATTGGCAGGTAGTTTGAGCCTGTTTAGATTTTTTCTAAAAAAAGTGCTTTAGTCTCAACCTAGTCTGGAGTAGAGTGTTATATTTGCGTTTGTGATAGTAAAGCTATTATAGTATGAAGCTTAACTAATTAATCGATTTGGCAGGAGCAAGGCACAAGGGATGATGCCGGTCAGGAAGCGGCAACTGCCAGAACACTAAAATGCAGAGCCTATGTCACAGATTGAATTCACCGAGTCGTTTTGCCGTTTTGAGTCTATGCTGTTTTCCTTCGCCTGTCATTTGACCAAAAATGAGGAAGAAGCGCAGGACTTGCTGCAGGACACTGCATACAAAGCGTTCAAGTACCGCAGTATGTATAAGCCGCACACCAACCTGCGTGCGTGGCTGATGACGATCATGCGCAACACCTTTATCAATAATTACCGCCAAAAGAAGCGGCGGCAAACGCTTAACGATCACACCAACAATAATTACTTCCTCAATTCAGGAGACCGCACGGCCTTCAACGGAGGCGAGTCTGTAGTGACGATGAAAGAGCTCACCAAGCTGGTGGACGGGCTGGAAGACTGGCTCAAGGTGCCTTTCATGATGCACTATCAGGGCTTCAAATACGATGAAATCGCCACTGAGCTGGATATCCCTCTCGGCACCGTGAAGAGCCGCATCTTCTTTGCCCGCAAGAAGCTGCAACAAGGACTGAAGGGAATGTATCAATCCAGGAACCTTAATGAATTGCTTAACTAATCGTTAAGCACCCCTGTATAACCACTTACTGATATGGCACTCTTATCCGTAGAGTTAAAAATCAATGAAAAACTGTACAAGACCAATCCGCAGCGTACGGACTTGGGGCGAAAGATACTGCAGTACAGTATCCTTCTGATCGATGAGCTGGGCCTGGAGCGCTTCAACTTTAAGCGCCTGGCGGAGCGGATCGGCTCTACAGAAGCCTCAATCTATCGCTATTTTGAAAACAAGCATCTGCTCTTGCTGTACCTGGTCAACTGGTACTGGGAGTGGATGCGGTTTCGGATAGAAATCAAGCTGATCGATATGGAAGTGCCTGCCGAACGGCTAAAGGCGGTGATCAGTTGTATTGTGGATACGGCCAAGCGCAATACCACTATTGCGTTTATCGATGAGGACGTGTTGCACCGCATCGTTGTGGCAGAGGGCACCAAAGCTTACCACAATAAGCTGGTGGATGCACAAAACCGGGAAGGCTTCTTCGTTTCTTACAAGGCACTTTGCGAAAAGGTAGCCAAGGTCATTCAGGAGAATAACCCGGACTTTCCGTACCCTCGCTCTCTGGCGAGCAATTTGCTGGAAATGGCTAATAACCATATCTACTTTGCAGAGCACCTGCCCCGGCTGACGGAGGTGGAAGCAAAGGAGGACACGCTGGAACAGGTGGAAGAACTTCTATGTTATTTTGCCTGGAGACTGGTGCAGCCCGGGCAGCCGCCGAGCGGTGCTTCCGCTAAATCTAACGGCAATGTTAACGTACATCAAAACAATGGATTGCAACATTCCTAGAATCTATGCATTTTAAAGATTGAGTACCAATGATTCGCTCAAAAGCGGTTGTACGAACTAACAGCTGTCCCTGCCTCCCGAACGGGCAAAAAGGAATATCAGCTGAAAGTGCAGGTTTCGATATCGGCATAGCTGAAACGATGTTGTGCCACTGTTTACTGAGCTAGCCAAAAACAATTCACCATGGCAGATTATGGTTCCGTTCGTCCGCTGCAGCGCTTTTTTCGGCTGCTGGAGCTGGACAAGAAGGATATCTACTATATTTATATTTATGCGATTTTCGCAGGCCTGATCACCCTGAGCCTCCCGCTGGGGGTACAGGCTATTATCGGGCTCATTGCCGGAGGGGCGCTTTCTGCCTCCCTGGTCATTTTAGTGGCTATTGTCACTATTGCGACAACTTTGTCCGGCATTCTTAAAGTGATGCAGCTGACGGTGACGGAAACCATTCAGCGGCGCATTTTTGCTCGCTCCGCGTTCGACTTCGCATACCGTATCCCGCGTATCAAGCTGGATGAGGTGGTTCGGTTTTACCCGCCGGAGTTGGTCAACCGTTTTTTCGATACCCTGACTTTGCAGAAAGGGGTGCCGAAAATACTCATGGACTTCTCCACGGCAGTGCTGCAGATTTTCTTCGGCCTGATTTTGATCTCCTTCTACCACCCCTTCTTTGTCTTTTTCGGCATGGCGCTTATTGTGATCCTTATTTTGATTTTCCGGATCACCGGGCCGGGCGGCCTGAAGACGAGCCTCAAAGAGTCGAAGTACAAATACGAAGTAGCTTACTGGCTGGAAGAGATCGCCCGAGCGATGAACACCTTCAAGTTGGCTGGCGGCAATACTTTTTCGCTCAACAAGACCGACAGCCTGGTATGTGATTATCTGGAAGCCCGGAAAAAACACTTCCGTATTCTGGTATTTCAGTATGGCAATATCGTGGCCTTCAAGACTATTGTTACGGCCGGCCTGCTGTTTTTGGGAGCCTACCTGGTGATCAATAATCAGATTAACATCGGTCAGTTTGTGGCAGCAGAGATTGTAGTGATTCTGGTAATGAACTCTGTGGAAAAGCTTATCCTGAGCATGGAAACCATCTACGATGTGCTCACTGGACTGGAAAAGCTGGGTGCAGTTACGGATTTACCGATCGAGGATGAAGACGGCCGCATGTTTGAGCAAATCGACACGGGGAATGGCATCGAAGTAGAACTGGAACAACTGGCTTTTCAGTTTCATGATTCCAAAAAGAACACGCTCGATAATATCAACCTGTCTATCAAGGCTAATGAGCGCATTTGCATAGCGGGCTATAATGGCTCCGGCAAATCGACGCTGCTGCAAATCATGGCAGGCTTATACACTGATTTCCGCGGGACAATAGCTTACAACGGTTTTCCGGTCCGCAATCTGAATATCCACAGTTTGCGGCAGCAAATCGGCGACTACTCGGCGCAGGAAGATATCTTCCGGGGGACGATACTGGAGAATATTACCTTCAGTATCCCGGATGTGGACCTCAAGGAAGTGATCCGCATTTCCAATCAGATCGGGTTGAGCAACTATGTGGATAGGTTGCCCGAAGGCTATGAGACGATGCTTTTGCCGGAAGGCAGTAATGTGCCGCAGAGCATCCGTACCCGCATCATCCTGGCCCGCTGTATTATTTCCAAGCCTCGCATGCTGGCGGTAGAAGGCTTCTTCTACGGCATTGAGCAGGAGGACCGGGAGATGATTTCCGACTTCCTGACCGATCGTCAGCATAACTGGACGATGGTCACCGTGACCGATGACCCGGTGCTGGCTTCCCGCTGTGACCGCGTCATTGTGATGAAGGAAGGCAAAATCGTGCAGCAGGGGTCATTTGAAGATGTTCTGGCAGGCCCGCACTTTAATAATGTATTTACCTGGACGCGTAATTTCAGTTCCAAAAGCTCCGGAAACGGACACCACGTCTCCGGGCAGGTAAAATCAAGCTCTTAGAACTATGTTGAACATATCAAAAAATACCGTCAACCAGGAAGTAGAATTCAGCCGGTTCAACTCTTTCCGGGGAACCGTCCTTTCCAATGCCAACCGGATGTTCATCCGTTGGCTGCTGTTCACGATGCTGCTGGTGCTGGTGTTCATGTTTTTGCCGTGGACGCAGAATATTCAGTCTAAAGGTGAGGTGACCACCCTGCAGCCGGGGCAGCGCCCGCAAACGATACAGGCGACTATCCCGGGCCGTATTGAAAAGTGGTACGTCCGGGAAGGCGAGCTGGTGGAAAAAGGCGATACGATCGTCTTCCTCTCGGAAATCAAGTCGGAGTACTTTGACCCCGAGCTGGTACCCCGTACCGAGCGGCAGGTGGAAGCTAAGGAGGAAGCAATCAGCGAGTACAGAAACAAGATCAATGCTCTGCGGGAGCAGATCGATGCGATGCAACAAGAGCTGATCTTCAAAAGGCGTCAGCTCGCAAACAAGATCACGCAAAAGGAGCTGACCCTTCAGACAGCCGTAGCCGATTATCAGCAGGCTGTGATACAGGACTCAATCGCTGAGCGTCAGCTGGAGCGTCAGCGCAGCCTGTTTGAGGACGGTATTGCTTCCCGTACCAAGGTGGAAGACATGCAGGACAAAAAGCAAAAGGCCGCCGCCAATTTGGTTACCAAACGCAACTACGTAGAGGAAGCTGAGCAGGAGCTGATGATTGCCGAACTGGACCTGCAAAATGTCACGAACGAGTATGCTGAAAAAATCGCCAAAGTCCGGTCGGAAATAGCGAGTACGCAGTCCACAATAGCTGATGCACAGGGCGATGTGCAAAAGCTAAGCATCCAGGCCTCCAACTACACTCAGCGGAGTCAGTTTTACTATATAGTGGCACCACAGAAGAGCTACATCACCAAAGCGATCAAGCCTGGTATTGGCGAAACAGTCAAGGAGGGCGATGGCATTGTGACGATCATGCCGGCGGAATATGAGCTGGCGGTGGAGCTGTATATCAAACCTATGGATCTGCCCCTGGTCGATATTGGGCAGGAGGTCCGTTTTATCTTTGATGGCTGGCCTGCCTTTATCTTTTCCGGCTGGCCCGGGCAGTCGTTCGGTACTTATAAGGGCCGGGTTGTGGCGATTGACAATATGATCAGCTCCAAAGGGGAATATCGTATTCTGGTAGGGCCTGACCCGGAATCGGAAGAATGGCCGGAAGAGCTGCGCGTTGGCTCCGGAGCACAGGGCATCGCCCTGCTCGATAATGTGCCGGTCTGGTACGAAATTTGGCGGCGCCTTAACGGATTTCCACCAGACTACTACGACGGCCGTACGCTGGAAGTGGAAAAAGATTCTGACCGGATACAGTTCAAGGCGCCCGCGAAAAATATTAAGTAAGCATGAAACGGATATACCGAGCGTTGGGCATCGCCCTTTGCTTCATCATAGGGCTGGATGCACAGGCACAACCGCTGGACTCCGCTAAAGTGCTGCTTCAGGATGCTTATCTGGCTTGGGTGGCGTCTTACCACCCGGTAGCACGGCAGGGCCGCCTGCTGGGCGTTCAGGCGGAAGCGCTGGAGCAACTGGCACGAGGCGGGTTTGACCCAAAACTGTACGGTGACTATGACGCCAAGTCTTTTGATGAGAAGACCTACTTCGCCTTCGGCGAGGCGGGTGTAAAGATTCCGACCTGGTACGGGGTGGAGATCAAAGGGGCTTTTGCCACTGCTGATCTCGATGCGCTCTACCAAAACCCGGAACGCCGGGTACCGGATGCCGGACAGGCAATTCTGGGGGTAAAAGTACCCATTGGCCGAGGGCTGATCATAGATCAGCGGCGGGCTGATTTGGCGCAGGCCAAACTGATGGCTCAGGCCAATGAAGTAGAGCGGCAGAAAATGGTCAACGACCTTTTGATGAATGCTGCGGAGGCTTACTGGAACTGGAGTGTTGCTTACAATCAACTTCTTGTTTTCGAGCGGGCTCTGGAAATCACACAGCAGCGTATGGAGGGTATTGTGGAGAGTTACCGGGTAGGTGACTTGCCGGCTATTGATACCCTGGAGACGATGATTCAGGTACAAAACCGCATGTTCGACCTCAATAATGCGCGTATTGAGTATCGGAATGCTACGTTACAATTATCCAACTTTCTCTGGACAGAAGCGGGCGAACCGCTGGAGGTGACCGATGAGCTGCGGCCGCCCGTTCTGGAAGAATTGGAGCCGGATCCGCTGCCGCAGAGCCGGGAAGCCCTTTCGGCTACTGCTTTGCTGACGCACCCGGAAATTCTGGAATACGAAATCAAGCTGGAACAACTGGATGTGGACCGCCGCCTGGCGTTGGAACAGTTTAAGCCTCGTCTGGATCTGGAGTACAACCTGCTGGGGGATGGCACGAACCTCATTCCGGGTGGAGTGGATGATCAGCGGCTGAATGCGCTGGTTACTCAGAACTACAAATGGGGGGTGCGCTTCGACTTCCCGCTGCTGTTGCGCAAAGAGCGGGGCAAGCTGCAATTGACGCGCATCAAAATTCAGGATGCGGAGTACAGCCTGCAGCGCAAGCGCCTGCTGATTGAGAACAAGGTGGATAATTACTATAATGAGCAGAATAACTTCCTGGAGCAAATCGCACTCTATGAAGGCGCTGTGGAGAACTACAGCCGGCTACTGGATGCAGAATACCGTAAATTCGACTTGGGGGAGAGCTCCATTTTCCTTCTAAATTCCCGGGAGCAGAAGCTTATTGAGGCACAACTCAAGCTTACGGAGCTGCGGGGTAAATTCTTCAAGAGTATACAGAAGCTGCTTTGGGCTGCTGGGCAGTTGGGTCAGTAATCTTTTTTTGCCCACAGATAATCACGGATAATCACGGATGGGAGTCCCTCCGGGGTATCCCCGCGAAAG
>CAJXXJ010000018.1 GCA_913062745.1 uncultured Phaeodactylibacter sp. | reverse complement strand
CCACATACCCTTTGCCGCCGCTCCGGTCTACAGGGTAGCCCCCCAGCCAGCGGAACAGTGCACCCAAAGGCCAGCGGAACAGGCTGTCTTTCCCCAGGTACTTAATGTCCAGCCCCAGTGCTGACCTGGCCAGCAAGCCGATGGGGAAGTCCCAATTGGAAGTGTGCGGCGCAGCAATGAGCACATACTTAGGCGGCAAACTGGTGAACTGCAGCTCTATACGCCAGCCCAGCCAGCGGAGCAATATTTTACTGATAGCCCTAAACATGCCTGGTTTTGCTTGTTTTCGCCCATAAATTACGATATTTTGCGAGATTGATGTTTTTGTAACAAAAGAGGCCGCTGCGCCGTATACCGGTCCAATAACCATAAACCGATTTAAACGGCGATGCAACAGCAGGAATACCTATACCGCCCAGCGACAGCAATGAACACAATACGCATCTGCATATTTCTTTTTCTCACGTCTGCGTGGGCTACGCTCAGCTTTGCGCAAACGCCCGCCGAGCCCGTGCCCGAGGAAATATTGCCGCTGGAACTCAATGTGGAGCCCGAAGGCGGTTTTTACGAGGGCCCTGTGGAAGTACTGCTCAGCAGCCCGGGCGCAGATATTTATTACCCCCTAGACGGCCCCCGCCCCGGCCGCAAAGCACAGCCCTTTAATGGCAAACCCCTGCGCCTTCGGGAAACTACTGTCCTCCGGCTTATTGCTTACCATACAGACGGGCGCATCAGCGAGATGCTCAGCCACACTTACTTCGTCAATGAACCGCTGTCTAATTTCCCGGTCGTTTCCATCGGCATCACCCCGGAGCTCCTGTTCGACCCCTACCGGGGCCTGTTTATGCAGGGGGCCAATGCAGATGATGCCCACTGGAAAAAACCGGGTGCTAACTTCTGGAGCAAACGGGAAGTAACCTGCAATGTGGAAATCTTTGAATCCGATGGCCGCTGTGTACACCGCAGCCGTTCCGGTTTCCGGCTATTCGGAGGGATGAGCCGCCTCTTCCCGCAAAAATCGATGGCTATCGTAGCCCGTAGCCGCTACGGAGAGCGCCGCATCGAACACGAAATCTTTGGTAAGAAAGGCAAGAAGAAATTCAAATACCTGGTGCTGCGCAATTCCGGCAGTGATTTTGGCAAAAGCCACTTCCGCGATGCCCTGATGACCAGCCTGGTGGAAGACTGGGATATTGAGCAGCAGGATTACCGCCCCGCCCACGTATACCTGAATGGGCGCTACTGGGGTATCTACAATATCCGCGAGAAGATCAACCGCTTCTTTATCGCTGACCATCACGACGAAGTGGACAATGACAGCATCGATATCATGGAGCACAGGGAAACCCTGAAAAAGGGCAGCTCCCGGCATTACCGGGCATTGCTGCGTTTCCTGGAGGAGAACAGCCTCGCAGATCCGGCCAACTATGCCTACGTGCAAACGCAGATGGACGTGGATAACTTCATGAACTATCAGATTGCTCAGATATACTTCGACAACCGCGATGCGGGGGGCAACATCCGCTACTGGCGCCCGCAGACAGCAACCGGGCGCTGGCGCTGGATACTGTACGATACAGACTGGGGCTTCGGGCTGCACGAACGGGATGCTTATCAGTTCAACAGCCTGGCTTTCCATACGGACCCGGAGGGGCCTTCCTGGCCCAATCCTCCCTGGAGCACCTTTCTGCTGCGCAAGCTCTTAGAGCATGATGGCTTCCGCCAAAAATTTGTCAACCGCTGTGCCGACCACCTCAACGCCTCATTTCATCCACAGCAGGCCACCGACCGTATAGACCATTTCTACCAGCAACTGCTGCCGGAAATACCCAGGCACCTGAAGCGGTGGCGGCTGAGCCGCAACTACTGGGAAGACGAGGTAGCCACTATGCGCACTTTCGCCAAAGAACGGCCACAGTACCTGCGCATGCACCTGATGGAAGCATTTCAAACGGGCGCAGAGCGCAAGCTCATCGTCAGCACGAACAAAGGCGGACATATCCTGATCAATGGAGAAGTGATGGTAAGCGACGATACGCTGCAGGCCATCTACTTTGAGCGCTACCCGGTGGAGATCAAAATCGTGGCACACAATGGCTACCGCTTCTCTCACTGGGAGGGGCTGCCTGTTGATAGCGATGAGCGCAGCATCATACTGAGGCTAACCGAACCGGTGACCCGCATCCACGCTTTTTTCCACGAATACCAGCACCCCCTGCAGGGCAAAGTGGTGATCAATGAGGTATGCCCCAAAAATAAGGACTCCGAAGACTGGCTGGAAATCTTTAATGGCACCGACGAGCGGGTTAACCTGAAGAACTGGTTCATTACCGACCTCAAGAAGAATGAATACACTTTCCCGGAAGTGTACATCGGGCCGCACGACTACCTCGTTATCCCGGAAGATTCCCTCCGCTTTGTACAAACTTATCCGGAATGCTACAACGTCGTTGGCCAGCTGGACTACGGCCTGCATAAACGGCGGGAACGGATTGTCCTGTATGCAGAGCGGGGCGCTATGGTAGACAGCATCAGTTACGTAGCTCCGCCGGTGGACTCTGCCTTCACGCTTAGCCTGCTGTTGCCGCATCTTGACAACAGCGACCCGGAGAACTGGCAATTCCGCTTCGGCAAGGGTACGCCCAATGCTGCCAACCCTTATTATGTGGAAAGCACCGTACGGGCCGTGCAGGAACAGTACATGCAGATTGGCGTGGCAGCGGCCGTTTTGCTGCTGAGTATTTTACTGCTTGTCCTCCGGCACCGCGGCGTACTTTAGAGGCAATATCCTTATCCCGACTCCGAAAAATGAGAACGCCGCTGCCGAAATGAGATTCGACAGCGGCGTTTTTATGCTTACAGCGGGGCTGGGCTTATACCTTCACCTCAGAACCCACTGTAGAAGACAAGTATTCGCGGTTCAGGCGCGCGATGTGCTCTACCGAAATTTCTTTCGGGCACTCTGCTTCGCAGGCCGTGATATTAGAGCACATGCCGAAGCCTTCTTCGTCCATCTGCTTGACCATTGCCTGTGCCCGGCGCTTCGCCTCCACCTTACCCTGCGGCATATGCGCCAGGTGAGATACTTTGGCAGAAACGAACAGCATAGCCGATGCATTCGGGCAAGCCGCTACACAGGCACCGCAACCAATGCAGGCCGCAGCGTCAAAAGCTTCTGCTGCCGTCTGTTTCTCGATCGGAATAGCATTACCATCCTGTGCCTGTCCGGTATTGATGGAAATATAACCTCCCGCCTGAATGATGCGGTCAAAGGAATCCCGGTCGATAGCCAGGTCTTTGATGATCGGAAAAGCGCTGGCGCGGAATGGCTCAATGACGATAGTATCGCCATCCTTAAAGTGGCGCATGTGCAGCTGACAGGTCGTAGTGCCCTGCATCGGCCCGTGCGGCTCACCGTTAATCACCATATTGCAAGTGCCACAGATGCCTTCGCGGCAGTCGT
The DNA here is from genome assembly GCA_913062745.1 of uncultured Phaeodactylibacter sp. Lineage (GTDB taxonomy): Bacteria > Bacteroidota > Bacteroidia > Chitinophagales > Saprospiraceae > Phaeodactylibacter. The sequence goes on along the minus strand of CAJXXJ010000018.1, from coordinate 12,074 downwards.
GCTCGAAAGCCACCGGCTCCTCTTTTTTAGCAATCAGGCTTTCGTTAAGCACGTCCAACATTTCCAGAAATGACATATCCGGGCTTGCTTCTACCTGATAGGTTTCGAAGCGCCCTTTTGTATTGGCGTTTTTCTGACGCCATATTTTGAGTGTGAGTTTCATTGACTTGATTTTTGAATGAGTCAATCCCCGGGGGATTATTTATAGCTACGCGTCTTGAGCTCTACGTTTTCGAATACGAGATCCTCCTTGTGGAGCTTCGGCTCTTCTTCCCAGCCGTTGTACTCCCAGGCAGATACGTAAGCGTAGTTCTCATCATCGCGCAGGGCTTCCCCTTCTTCCGTTTGGTACTCTTCGCGGAAGTGGCCGCCGCAGGACTCGTTACGGTCCAGTGCGTCTACAATCATCAGTTCGCCCAGCTCCATAAAGTCAGCCACGCGGTGGGCTTTCTCCAGTTCCGGGTTGAAATCCATTGCGTCTCCGGGGATGAATGCGTCTTTGTAGAATTCTTCCCGCAGCTCGCGGATCATCTTGCGGGCTTTCTGCAGGCCATCTGCATTACGCGACATGCCGCAGTAGTCCCACATGATTTTGCCCAGGCGGCGGTGGAAGCTTTCCACAGATTGGTCGCCTTTGATATTCATCAGCTGGTCCAGGCGGTTCTTCACGTCCTGCTCTGCTTTATCGAATGCTTCTCCGGTCGGCTCAATCTCCGGCGTACGAATCTCGTTGCTCAGGAATTGTCCGATCGTATACGGCAGCACGAAGTAGCCGTCTGCCAGGCCCTGCATCAGCGCGGAAGCACCGAGGCGGTTAGCGCCGTGGTCGGAGAAGTTGCACTCCCCAATTGAGAAGAGGCCCGGGATATTGGTTTGCAGATTGTAGTCTACCCACAGGCCGCCCATGGTATAGTGGACTGCCGGGTAAATCTTCATCGGCGTTTTATACGGGTTGTCGCCGGTAATCTTCTCGTACATTTCGAAAAGGTTACCGTACTTTTCTTCAACGACCTTTTCGCCCAGTTCGCGGACTTTAGCATCGCTTGCGTTTTCCATGCCCTGACTGTTAGCTTCAGAGCGGCCGTAGCGCATGATGGCGGATTCAAAGTCGAGGAATACGGCCAGTCCGGTCGGTGCCACACCAAGGCCCTCATCGCAGGCTACTTTAGCAGCGCGGGAAGCCACGTCACGCGGCACCAGGTTTCCGAAAGCCGGATAGCGGCGCTCCAGATAGTAATCGCGCTCTCCCTCCGGAATATCGTTCGCAGTCTTTTTGCCTTCGCGTACGGCCTGAGCGTCTTCCTGATTTTTCGGTACCCATACCCGGCCGTCATTACGCAGCGATTCCGACATGAGCGTCAGCTTGGACTGATAGTCGCCGGATTGCGGGATACAGGTTGGGTGGATTTGCGTAAAGCAAGGGTTCGCCATGTAAGCTCCGCGGCGTACCGCACGCCATGCAGCCGTACCATTGGAGTTCATAGCGTTGGTAGACAGGTAGAAAACGTTGCCGTAACCGCCGGTGCCCAGCACAACACAGTGCGCAGCGTGGCGCTCCAGTTTGCCGGTCAGCAGGTTGCGGGCGATGATGCCGCGTGCCTTGCCGTCTTCGATGACGAGGTCCAGCATTTCGTGGCGGTTATACATCTTCACGCTACCCTTGGAAATCTGACGGGACAGAGACTGATATGCCCCCAGCAGCAGCTGCTGCCCGGTCTGTCCGCGAGCGTAAAACGTACGGCTCACCTGCACACCGCCAAAAGAGCGGTTAGCCAGCAGTCCGCCGTATTCGCGTGCAAACGGTACACCTTGCGCCACCGCCTGATCAATGATGTTGCGGCTTACTTCCGCCAGACGATGCACGTTGGATTCCCGGGAGCGGTAGTCGCCGCCCTTGATCGTATCGTAAAACAGGCGATATACGCTATCCCCGTCGTTTTGGTAGTTCTTCGCAGCGTTGATACCGCCCTGTGCTGCAATCGAGTGCGCACGGCGCGGGCTGTCGTGGAAGGTGAAACATTTGACTTTGTAGCCCAATTCACCCAGTGTGGCGGCAGCAGAAGCGCCGGCCAGTCCCGTACCGACTACGATGATCTCGATACGGCGCTTATTATTGGGGGCAACCAGGTTCATAGTGCCGCGGTAGCGCGTCCACTTATCACCGAGTGGCCCAGGAGGAACATTAGCTTCGAATGGCATGATATCTAGAGTTTTTATCGTCTGTAAATGAGGTCAGTACCTTATTGGTTCAGATACATGATAATTGGAATGATCGCGAACCCAAGCGGCACCAGGATGGCGTACACTTTGCCCACTCCCTTAATGAAAGGGGTATATTTGCGGTGGTTCAGCCCCAGCGTCTGGAATGCGGACTGAAATCCGTGCAGCAGGTGGTAAGCAATCACAATCATGGATACTACATAGAAAATGACAAAGCCCAGGTTTTCGTACGTGGCGGAAACCAGTGCGTAGAGGTTGGCGACTTCCTTGCCGTCGTAAGTTACCATTTGCACATCGCCCAGCTTCATCTGCAGCCAGAACTGATACATGTGCACTACGATGAAGACAAAGATGATCGTACCCAGCCACGCCATGTTGCTTGCTGCAAAGCTGTTGGTGCCCGCTACACGGTTTACCTTTACTGCGTAACGGTGCGGGCCACGGGCTTTGCGGTTTTGGCGCCAAAGCGCCCACCCTTGAATGGCGTGCAGCAAAATACCTGCGTACAGCAGGTATGAGGTCGTTTTGATCAGCGGATTGGTAGTCATAAACTCCGCGTAAATATTGAACGCCTTTCCGCCATCTCCAGCCAGCAGCTGCAGGTTGCCGGTAAGGTGTACAATCAGAAACACAATCAGAAATAAGCCTGTCAGGCTCATAACTACTTTCTGCCCGATGGAAGAGGTCAGAAAATTAGTAAACCAACTCATGCTTTTTGTTTTTTTGTTTTTCTTACGGTCGCTGAGACCCGATTCTTAAAGTGTATACGAATGCCAAATATACAACCCTACAAATCTATCCTTAAAGACGCACACCCCCAATTAATGTTTTGGCTACCTTTTTGGTGGGAATTTATTTAGAATCATTCAAAACAAGGCAGGAGAACAGTTTTTCCGCAATGCTTTTCAACTTAATTGGTGCCTGCGCAAAACGTTTACCTACCGTTGAGGCGTTACTACAGTGTACAAGATTTTAGTATTTAAACAATTCATGGAGCAACCAAGACGTCAACCCAAAGTCAGTTTTAAGCATTTTCTGGAGAAATTTCCGGAAGTCCCCCTGCCGATAACCCTGGCAGAAGAAGCGCATCATGCTTTTAGCCAAAAGAATGACCCGCTGCCCCTGCCGATGATCGAGCGTTTTATTCTGCCTATAGAAGAAAAGCCGGCAGATGAGCTGACGGAGTTCATCCCCTGTATCCGCATTCCGGATACGCATGAGTTTCATGCTATTATTTACTGGCGGGCGATGCTGCTATCCTATGAGTATACGCTGGCTACCTTCAATAAAAAAGCTGAATTGATCGACAAACAGGTGATTGCGGGAACGTTCTCACAAGGGCCGCTGTTGACCAATGCAGTTGCAACGATTGAAGACGACTGGATGATCTACGTAGTTTCCGGCCAATCCCGCACTGATCAGGCGAGCGGTTTTGATGCCACTAAAAGCACCGCCACCAAATTTGAACTTTTGCCGGAAGGCAAGATCGTAGAACAAATATGACCTCCTCTCCATCACCCCCTGCCCGGCGCACCGCTTCCTTTCGCTATGCCGGTGCAGATTTTTCAAACACCCAAAATAAGTATGAGCAAAAAGAGAAAGCATAATTCCAAAAAGACGGGCAACAAGCTTAGCGCCCGCCAACTGAGAGACGAAATCCTGAAACTTTTCCGCAGACACCCAAAGAAACAGCTGAACCCCAAACAGGTATCCCGCAAACTGAAAGTCGCCAATAATAGTGATTCGGTATCGGATGCTATGGAAAAACTGGCGGAAAGCAACGAGCTCCGCCCAACCGGCGACTACAGGTTCAAGCTCAACCGGCAGGACCACGCCGCGCAAAATAATTCTGAGCACCATATTGGCATCGTAGACATGACCCGCTCCGGCGATGCCTACATCGTCTGCGAAAAGCTGGAAGATGATGTCCACGTTTCTTCCAAATACCTGCACACTGCGATGAACGGCGACAAGGTGAAAATTCGCACCTGGACTCCCAGGGGCCGCCGCAAAGCAGAGGGCGAAGTGTTGGAGGTAGTAGAACGCGCCCGCGACCACTACATTGGCACCCTGTGGAAATACCCCAAGCATGCCGTTGTCACCATAGATATTGTACCTCCTATGGATGTGGAAGTACGTCTGGACAACGTGCCCAACGCAGCGGATGAAGACCGCGTCGTAGTCCGGATTGACGAATGGCCGGACGGGCACAAGCACAATCCTAAAGGCACGATCACTACGGTGCTGGGCAAAGCCGGCAGCCACGACATTGAGATGAAGACCATTCTGATTAACAATGGCTTCGAACTGGACTTCCCGGACGATGTAATGCGGGAAGCAGAATACCTGCCGGGCCGCATCAGCGAACAGGAGATCGAGCGGCGGCTCGACCTGCGGGACGTCACCACGCTTACCGTAGACCCGGATGACGCTAAAGACTTTGACGATGCGCTGTCTATCCGGGAACTGGATAACGGCGAGCTGGAAATCGGCATTCACATTGCAGACGTGACGCACTACGTACGCGAAGGCACTCCGCTCGACAAGGAAGCGCTCAAGCGGTCTACTTCCGTTTACCTGGTGGACCGGGTGCTGCCTATGTTGCCGGAGCGGCTGTCTAACGACCTGTGCTCCCTGCGCCCCAATGTAGACCGCCTGGCGTTTTCAGCCATTTTCGTTTTTGATAAAAATTTCAAGATCCTCAACCGTTGGTTTGGCAAAACGGTCATCCATTCCGATCAGCGTTTCACCTACGATGAAGCCCAACTGCGTATTGAGGGTAAAGAGGAGCACCTCAAAAAAGAAATACAGCAACTGGCTAAAATTGCCCGCCATCTGCGCAAGCAACGCTACAAGCAGGGCGCCATCAATTTTGAGACGGACGAAGTGAAGTTCCGCCTCGATGAAGACGGCGCGCCGGTGGAAGTCTTTGTCAAGGAGCGCAAGGAAGCGCATATGTTGATTGAAGACTTTATGCTCCTGGCCAATAAGGAGGTAGCGATGTATATTGCTATGAAGGGCCGTGATCAGGAAATCCCTTTTGTGTACCGGGTACACGATGAGCCGGACCCGGACCGGGTGGCAGAGCTTGCCCGTTTTGCCCGCGAGATGGGCTTCGACATGAATATCAGCTCCCCTGAGGAGATCGCCCGTTCGTACAACCGCCTGGCTAAGGAGACGGAGAAAAAGCCGGACCTGAAGCTGCTCAGCCCGATTGCCATCCGGACTATGTCCAAAGCGGCTTACACATCGGACAATATCGGCCACTACGGACTGGGCTTTGATTATTACACCCACTTCACCTCCCCGATACGCCGGTACTCGGATGTACTGTCGCACCGACTGCTCGAGCCCAATATTGGCCACGACAAGTTTTACCGGACCAGCAAAGCCAAGCTGGAAGAGCAGTGCAAGCATGTCTCTAAAATGGAGCGCAACGCCATCAGTGCGGAGCGGGAATCCATTAAGTACAAGCAGGTAGAGTACATTGAAAAGCACATCGGCGAAGAATTTGAGGGGCTGATTTCCGGTATTATGGACCGCGGCTTCTTCGTAGAGCTTACCGGCAGCATGATCGAAGGCATGGTGCCGTTCGAAACGCTGGATGAGCCATTTGAGGTAGCCGATTCCCGGCTGCGGATGAAGGGCCGTTACTCCGGTGAGGAGTACAAAATGGGACAAAAGGTGCGGGTGCGCATCGCCCGGGCTGACCTGGTAAAACGGCAGATAGAAATGGAGTGGGTGCGCGAAGCGCAGTCAGGCTCCAACGGCCAGCAGAAAAACAAAGGCAAAGGCAAAGGCAAAGGAAGCGGCCGACAGGGCGGCGGGCAGCGTTCCGGCAACAAGAGGAAGCAGCGCAACTAAAAAAACCGCCGGTGACAATACCGGCGGTCTGGAAATATTTGAAGGAAAACGTGGTGTCAGTTTGAAAAAAACTATCCGAATATCATGCTTAAAGCCCCTCAAGAGCAAGCATGATATCGGATAGGGAAGCCTCTTCAGGCTCTATACTAATGGTCAGATTCTCCATAATTGGCACCGTCTGTTCGGCAAAGAAGTATTTGCCGGAGTCCTGCTCTGCGATCATAATCACTTTGGCAGACTCGCCGGCCGGTAAATTCCAGCGGCAGTAGTCTGGAAGATTATCCGCATTGGAAGGCAGCATAACTGCTACAGAGGGATAATCATCAATAGTGATGAATACGATGGTGCTGGGGCCAAGGAAGTTCTGCGGAACATTCAGGCAGACTTCGCCCTCGCCCAGTTCATTTTCAACATATTGACCGCAAAGCAGACGGCCGAGCCGTTTAGACTCGAATTCAAAGCCGGGAACTTTTTCCCCGCTTTTATCATCAGTTAGTTCTATAGCATTGATCGGTGTATCTGCAAAATTCAGCTCAATCCAGTTTACAACGCCGTTGACTTCATCCGCTTCGCCTTCAAACAGCCGCATGTTGGCGTTGTAGCGTGCGGTAGCCAACTGAACGGTAAAGGGCTTATTCCCCTTGACGCGCAGGGGCACCCCATCCTGCGTGATGCGGATGTCAATCGCGCCGTTAGAACGGATAAGCGCTCCCTCCACCGAGGTGGTAGCCATACGGTTGAGCAGATAGTCGCTTTTGTTGTACAGGGGCAAAACTTTGGCCTGCACCATCCCGCTGACCGGAGTACCGTCCTGAGCCAGCAAGCTGTTAGCAGGAACAATTACCCGGCCGGAGCCGGGCAATTGAATAGTTTGTTCCTGAGATGCATCCCAGCTTACATCGATTGGATTGGATTGCACGGATTCAAAGAACCGATTGATATCGCCGGAGCTAAGATCGATAGGCTGGAAGACATCAACTTCGTCTACACAGCCCGCCAGGACCATCGCAATTATCAAGTATGTAAAAAGCCTTCTCATGGAGAGATTTGTTTAAACCTCCGGTAGTTGTGCTCCGGCAATTTGATTGCATATTCGGTTAGTAGATACGGTGGGCTTCAAATCCGTTGCCTGAGCAGCAGAAAAATTTTCATTTTTTCAGAAAAGCGCAGCCTGAGCCCCTGTTTTAGCCGCCTCAGGCCCGGATACAAAAAGGCGGGCAGCTGGCCGTTTTTTGCGAAAGCTTACCGGAAAAACGGGCTGTACGGTGACACCTCTGCCCGCTAAACCCTCCACTTGATCGAAAAACTTTACTCCCGTCTATATTTTTCTTACATTAAGTATTCAAATCAAAAACTGTCAGGGATGAGCCTCAAAGACGATTTCAAAAAACTACTGTTTGGCCTTAAGTCTTCTGCCAAATCTGCTGGCCGGCCAGCGGAAGAAAAAAGCCGCGAAGCCAGCGAAGAGCTAAAAAAGAAAGGCCAGGAATATTACGACAAGGCCCGCGGCCAAGCTCAACAATTTGACGAAACCTACCGGCCCAAAGCCCAAAAAGCTGTCGATGACGCCCGCAGCTTTGCCGAGGAACTGGTGAATGAGGCATGGGACAAAAAAGAGAAGCCGCAGGAGCCGCAAGAGCCAGCCCGTAAAGAGGAGCCGCAGGAGCCCACCGACTTTTCCAAGGCCTTCAGCGGTAAAAATCCCTATGACTTCAACTCCTCCTCCGAGTCGCAGCAGCAGCGCAGCGAGCCACAGGAGCCTTCTGAGATGCAAAAGCGTATGGAAGAATGGAGTAAGAAAGCCCAAATTGCCGCCGAGGCCGCCGGAAAAAAAGCACAGGATATTTCCGAGCGTGTAGGCGAACAGGTACTGCGCCGCAGCGACGAAATCAACGCACAGCTGCACGAGCAGGGCACCAAAGCCTGGGAGAAAGCCAAGGTGGCCGGCAATGAGCTGTTCCGCCGGTTTGACGAGCTGGTAGACAAAGCCAATGAAGCAGCCGCGCAGGAGTCGATGGAAGACCTCCATAAACAGGCCAGGGAAATGGATGAGGAGCTGGAGCGGCGGGTGAAAGAGCGTGGGCAGCGGTCCAATGCCGAAAACCTGCAACGGGATGAACAGCAGGGGCCGCTTGGCGGCTTTGACAGCTTTTTCGACAAAGCCGAGCGATACGCAGCCGGCGACTACCACAACGAAGGCGAAAAGGACATGAACATCGGCAAAGACCCCGACTACCAGCCCCGGAAGAAAGAGGGCTTTGTGAAAGGCTTTGAAGACTTAGACGGCGATGGAGACGAGATCATCGATGATGCCATTATCGACGAGGATGAGGATCACAAGGATGGCGATGACAAGCAACAGTCCTAAACAAACAAAAGGAAAACCGGCACCTGGCCTGCTTCCCTTTTAGTTTGAGTGTTATAGTATGTTTGTTTGGTGTCAGAACCCCTTGTTCTTGCCATAGTTGTTGCAAAGGGCGTGCCTAAAAACACAAATCACTGACTGACAATAACTTACAAGAACAAAGCCTATTCTTTTTTTCCCAATTTGAGAAAAACTGTACTGCGTTGGGAAGTAGCAGCAGTACAGCTCAGCAAACCGGCGTAAATGCCTGAAAATAAAGATTCAGAAGAGTGGCAGCGGTTGCGGTCCGAACCAGGCCCTTCCCTCAAGATTTTCAATGTCCGCTTTGATCATATGCGGAACCCCCGGAACGGAAAAACGGAGCGGATGACGGTACTTGAGTCTCCTGACGCTGCCAATGTGGTTGCCCGAAATCAGGAAGGGCAGATTCTGTTTGTCCGGCAGTATCGTTTTGGGATTGGGCGCTATACCCTGGAATTGCCCGGGGGCATGGTAGAGCCCGGAGAGCCGCAGGAGGCAGCTGTGCGGCGGGAGCTCAGAGAAGAGACGGGCGTAGTATCCGACCGATGGACCTACCTGGGAAAAATCCCTTCCAACCCCGTTTTTCAGGACAGCTACATTTACCATTGGCTGGCGGAAGACGTGCGGCTTGGGGAAGCCCCTCAGCTGGATGACGGAGAAGAGATTTTTCTGGAGTGGCTTTCGCCGGAAACAGTGGAAGCCAAGCTGCGTGCGGGCCACTTTGAGCACCCGCATACAGTAAATGCCCTATTGCTATACTTCAACCGAGCCTCATGAATATACAGAAAGACAACATCCGGGCCGTAGTATTTGATGCGTACGGGACGCTGTTCGACCCTTCGAGCATAAGCGAAACGCTGCGGCAGTTTTTACCCGGCCACGCAGATGCCGTGCTGCGCTGCTGGCGCCAAAAACAGCTGGAATACACCTGGCTGCGTACCCTCATGGAGCGTTACCGGGACTTTTACAGCCTTACGGAAGAGGCCCTGCAGTTTGCCCTGCAGCAGGAACAGCAGAGCCTGCCGCCTGAAGCCATACGCGAGCTAATGGGGGCTTACTACGAGCTACAGGCTTTCCCCGACGCGGTGCACGCGCTGCGGGAGCTTTCTGCCCACTACACGCTGGCCATCCTCTCCAACGCCAACCCTTCCCTGTTAGAACGGGCCAGCATGCACACCGGCCTGGAGGAGTGGCTGGATGCTATCATCAGCGCAGACCGGGTGAAGTGCTATAAACCGCGCCCGGAAGTCTACGCGCTGGCTACTGCTAAGCTGGGGGTCCGTGCAGACGAGATGCTTTTTGCTTCTTCCAATACCTGGGACATCGCTGGTGCGGCCTCCGCCGGGCTGCAAACCGCCTGGATACGCCGGCACCCTTCAGCAATGGAGCAGCTGGGCTTCCAGCCTGATATGGTATTGGACAATCTGCAGGCACTTGCTCAATTTCTTGCTCCCCAATAAAAAAAGCCGCCGAAAGATTGCATTCAATCTCCGACGGCTTCAGAAACCTGATACCTTAAATCTTTAGCGGATCACCTGCAGAGGTATCCTGCTTTGTAAATCTTTATGCTGCAGCTGTAGCCAGTACATACCGGCAGCCAGCTCAGATGTATTGATAGCCCAGCGCTGAGCCCCTGCAGGCAGGAACTCCTGCCGCTGCTCTATTAGCGTACCGCTACTGCTGAAGAGCCGGTATATCACCTGCCCGTCTTCCGGCAATTCGAATGCTAAAGTAGCCTGTACGCGGCTGGGGTTCGGGAACAATCTCGGGGGCTGTACGGCCCGGATGGAGGAGGCTTCAGCAGTTTCCGAACGGTTTTCCACAACCCTATCCAGATCCTGCCCCGGAGCGCTCAGGCGCAACAGGTAGTCTTCCGTCTCTCCCCAGATGTAGCTGCCGCAGGGATCCGCCGCTGCACCGTAGTTCATGATTACGCGCATGCGGCAAAGCCCGGTACCGGCATCGGCAGGCAACACAAAAGTGCCGCCGTTAGCAAAGGGGTAACCGTTGCGAAGGTAAACGCGCTCTGTGGCTACATCAAATGCTCCGTCAACATTGAAGTCGACAAATACCTGCCAGGTTTCCGGCACGCTGGCACCACCGAAGCCGGGCGTCAGCTCAAAGGAAACCGTATCCCCTAGCAATAGCTCAATGGGTGGGTCAAGGTAGCTGGTATAACCACCGTTGTTGCCAGATTCAAACAAAGCACCGTTGATGCTGACCGATTCAATCCACTCAGAATTGGAGCTGATAGCTTCGGAGCTGCAGTAATCCGGCATCTCAATGAACTCTACCCGATACTCTTCCACTTCACCGTAAGCGATATCCGTACATGGCTGGGGCGGGCTGCCGTATTTCATGGCTATGCGCATATTGTAGACCCCCTCAGCCAGGCTATCCGGCAAGTTGAGCAGAGCGCTTACGGCTTGCGCAGAAGACGGGCCGGAAAGCATCGTCTCGTTCAGGCCGGAATAATCGCCATCTCCGTTCAGGTCGATCCATACCTGCCAGTGCTCGTTGAAAGCAGCGCCGGCGAACCCGGGGGTCAGCGTAATTTCGTGCGGCTGCCCGATGATCAGCTTGATGAGCTTGGTGGAATCGTCTTTGAAATCGCCCAGGCCATCGTCATTGCCGCTATCGTTGACGAAATTGCCGACCTCCACCCGCTGTATCCACTCGTAGCGGGTAGAGCTTCCACGAGACAGGCAGGGCTCCGCGTCTTCTTCTTCAATTTGCAGCTCCAGCAGCGTTTCGCAGCCGCTGTCATCAGAGACGATAACGGTGTAGCTGCCGGGGCTCAGCCCGGACTGGCTGCTGCTGCTTGCGCCGTTGCTCCAGCTGAAGGTATAGGGCGGGCGGCCCCCGGAAGCACTGATTGCGGCACTGCCGTTGTTGCCGTTGGTGGCAGCATTCACAGTAGCGGAAGCACTGAGTTCAGCCGGAGCCTGCAGCGCCCTGCCGGCACTGGCCTCACAGCCCAGCTCATCCGTAACCGTGACGGAATACCCTCCCGCTGAGAGGCCGCCGATACTGGTGCCCTGAGCACCATTGCTCCAGACTATGCTGGAATAATTGCCCGTACCGCCGGCTATGGCAACACTCAGGGCACCGTCTGCCGAATTGTGGCAGGAAATATCGGTTGCGGTAAGGGTGAGTTCAATGGGACTAAGTTCTTTGATCTCCGCCAGAGCCGTTGCGGAACAGCCGTTGGCATCGGTGACCGTAACTGTGTATTCTCCCGGATTGAGGCCTGTGATGGTGGAGCCCAACCCCCCGTTGCTCCATGCGAAGGTATACGGGCTCACGCCGCCCGTTACAGTGACTGAGGCTTCTCCGTTTTGGGCATCCTGGCAGGTCGCATCGGTAGCTTCGGTCAGCAACTCCATAGGCTCTGGTGCAGACAAATCTGCGGAGGCGGTGGCGGAGCAGCCATTGGCATCCGTCACGGTCACCGTGTAAGTGCCCGGCAGCAGATTGCTGGCAGAGCTGTTGTTACTGCCGTTGCTCCAGGCATAGCTGTAGGGAGGAGTGCCGGCTTCCGCCGAAACGGAAAGCACGCCATCGCCGACTCCGGGGCAGCTGGGGCCCGCAGCATTCAGCGTAA
>CAJXXJ010000017.1 GCA_913062745.1 uncultured Phaeodactylibacter sp. | reverse complement strand
GTTGCTGGATCCAGGACAGCCGGAAAGAGACGGTGAAGTTGTACTGCTCGGAGGAGTGGTGCGTCACGTGGGTAGCCCACCAGAAGCGCTGCTCGTGCGCTACACGGTGTGCCCAGTAACGGCAGAAATCCAGTACGATAAGGCAGAGGAGGAAGGACCACCAGGTGGTGGGGACGCGCCAGGGGACCATATTGTAGAAGAAAAGGACTACGGAGAAGGTTGCTACTTTAAAGAGGGCTGAGGAAATAATGTTGCCAATTCCCACCGCTGTAGCAGCCCATGCATCTTTGGTGTCGTACTCTTTACGCATTTTTCGAATGCGGATGAAATACTCTACCAAAACCAAAGTGAACATGATAGGCGCTGCGTAGATGATGATAGGCGGCAAATCCATCGCGAAGACTTGTTCCAGCGTCATTTTTGTTTTACTCATTGAAATCGTTGCTTTTTAAAATTCTGAAAAATGGAGCATCCCCCCGGTAAGCCCTCCGGACTCCTGAAACTCGTATTCAATCAACTGAATGGTGATGAAAAGTGGTTGGGGGATAAGAACTTAGATTTGCTTTCTCCGAAAACCTGTTACGCGAATGTATCAATTCGCAGCGTCTTTGCACCACGATGAGTGTAAAATTAAGCACATTTTTATTGCAGTTCCGGTACGGTTTTGTCCCTTTTTACAATATCCACGCAACCCTGAGGGCTGAAAACGGACTATATAAAGGAGGTGTATCAAAAATTCCTGGATGCTTATCGATAAAAATTGAAGTTGATCGGCCGTAGCTGCACCTTTGACGTAACAAATACACAACACAACCGTCCTTTTTTAAAGGATTTAGCCCTTTCAGGGCACACCCGACGGGCGAAATGCCCGCATTTTTGAAATCACCACGACAACTTACACCTTTATGAAAACCTTTTTTAAAACAATGTTCGCAGCAGCCTTGCTGTTGCCTGTCAGCCTTACCGCTGGCATACCGTCCCTTTTCGATCAGTTTCACCACAGTGAAGTCTTGCAGCTGGAGCTGGAGCTGGATTTCCAAACGATGTATGACAACATCAAGACCAATGAGGAGTATCCCGCTGTTTTCCGCTTTCAGGACAGCAACGGCAACTGGGTAGAACTGATGAGCGAGCTGCGCACCCGTGGCCGCTTCCGCCGCCGCACTTGTGAGTTTCCGCCTTTGCGCATCGACTTCTCCAAGAAAGACCTGCGCGCCCGCGGTTTGCTCGACTTCGATGACCTGAAGCTCGTTACGCACTGCCAGGAAGGCCGCGAGGGCAAAGAAGCCGTACTGCGGGAATATCTGGCCTACCGCCTCTACAATCAGCTGACGGAGCGCTCCCTGCGGGCGCAACTGGTAGAAGTAACTTACCACGATACCGGCAGCCGGCAGGAAATCACCTCCTACGGTATATTGCTGGAAGATGTGGATGAGCTGGCTGCCCGCATGGGCAGTAAGGAGTGCGACGAATGCTACGGCCTGACTGCTTCTGATATGCAGGCGGATAACCTGAAGCTGCACGCGATGTACCAGTATATGATCGGCAACGTAGACTGGTCGCTTTCGCAAATGCGCAACCTGAAAGTCATGCAGCCTATCGACGGCAGCAGCTATTGGGTAGCACCTTACGATTTTGATTTCTCCGGTCTGGTAGACGTCAACTATGCGCTGGCAAACTCCGGCCTTGGCCAGGAAAAAGTGGGCGACCGCGTCTACCTGGGCAGCGAAACGCGCAACGCAGAACTACAGGAAACAGCAGACTTCTTCCGCTCTAAAAAGGCAGCGCTGTACCAAACAGTCAATGAATTTGAGCTGCTGCCTAAGCGCACGCGCCGGGAGATCACGGACTACCTCAATGAGTTTTACACTTCCCTGGATCAGGGCATCATCTGCGAAGAGCTGGCGGACTCCGGCTGTGCTACGCAGGGAGGGAAGTAATGCTTCCGCAAAAAAAACCAAATAAAAAGCGTCCCATACTACAAGATCAGTATGGGACGCTTCCGTTTTTCGGCGAAAGCCGGACTAAAACCAACCCGCACCCAGGCCACGGAACGGCCAGGGTATACCCAGCAATATCAGCAGCAGGCCAATGAGGTAAAATACAAATACGGCTTTGCCTGCCGCAGCATCATCTGCTTTGCGCTTCGCCCGGCTGTAGCCGATGGTGATCAGTGCAATAGCGATGATCATGATGGTGAGGTGCTCTACGGTGTAGAAGCGGGTGATGGTATCCTTCATAAAGCCCTCGTTGAAATTAACGAGTGGGCTGATGAAGTACAGCACAAGGCCGAGCAGCAGCTGCAGGTGCGTAACAATCAGCGCAATCAGGCTGGGGCCTTTTTTGTAGGATGCGTTGCGTTTCCAGGCCTGAAAAGCGGTAACGATGGCTGCCACCAGTGCCAGCAGCAGAATCCAGCGCAGGCCGGAATGGGCATGTTTGAGAATATTATACATAGTCAATTTGAGTTTTTTGTGCGGGCAAAGCTAAGGATTCCGGGCAGGATTTTGCAGCCGAGGGCGGGGTTCTGCGGATTAAATGTGGCATATGCCAGCCCAAAGCTGTACCTTTCCTGTCAAACTAAACCAACTTGACATGTTAGGGATGCTGCAAGTCGTCATCGGACTGGTTTTCGTACTGCTGCTGCTTAGCTTGCTGGCCACCACGCTCATGGAGGTGGTCGCCTCCACTTTTTCCCTGCGGGGCCGTAACCTGGAAAGAGCTCTGCGCAATATGCTGGATTCTACCGAACTGGACGAGCGGATTCTGAACGCTTTCCAGAACAATTCGCTGTACCGGCAACTTTCCTACAAGTACGGCAAGAAACGATATGCCCCTTCTTACCTGAGCGACCGCTCTTTTCAGTCTATCCTGTTCGACGTTATCCTGAATGGCGAAGGCATTGACCGCATTGAGGACCAGATCGCTACGCTTCCGGACAGCGACTTGAAGCGGGTGCTGCAGCAATTCCTCCGGGAAGCAGAAAACGACCGGGAAGTCTTCAAACAAAAGGTCTGTAACTGGTACAATGATATCATGGACCGCGCCTCCGGATGGTACAAGCGGAATGCTCAGAAAATCCTGATCGGCATCGGCTTTATGATTGCGGTGGTTTTCAACGCGGATACGATTGCCATCTACGAGCGGCTGGAGTCCGACCCGGAGACGCTGCAACAGGTGCTGACCCTCGCAGAGGACTACGTTAACGGAAAAGATGGTATGGAAATCGCCCCGCCTAATCTTTCTGCTGACTTTGAGGCTTCACTGGCTAAGCTGGAAGATATGGTGGAATCTCAGATTGAATCCGTCAAGTCGCCGCTGGGCCTGGGCTGGAAGAACGTCAAATGGGATGAAGTAGGCTGGGATGATGTACTGACTAAAATCCTGGGCTGGATCGTAACCGCCCTGGCCATATCGCTCGGTGCCCCCTTCTGGTTTGACCTTTTGCGCAAGCTCGTCAATATCCGGAATGCGGGCCGTAAGCCGGGTGAATAATTTTTCCCGCCCGGCATACGTTAGCATTAACCTGGCAAGCGAAAAACGCCCCTGTACTATGAGAATTATACAACTGACTGATCTGCACGTTGGCCTCGAAGGGGAGGACACCTACGGCGTGGACGTGCGCGGCAACTTTCTTCGGATTCTGAAAAAGGCCAATGAACGGCAGCCTGAACTGCTCGTCATCTCCGGCGACCTGTGCTACCGCGACGGGGACGCCCGGATTTACAAATGGATCAAAACACAGCTGGATGAGCAGGATATCCCCTACGAGGTGATGTCCGGCAACCATGACGACCCTGCCCTTCTGGCGGATGCTTTTGACCTGCGGGAACAGCTCAAGGACGGAGAATTGTACTTTGCCAAACAGCTGAACGGCCGCCCGGTGCTTTTTCTCGATACGACTACCGGCCTGGTTTCTGATACGCAACTACAGTGGCTGCGCAGGCAATTGGCGGCCCACGCGGAAGAAGTGATGATCTTCATGCACCACCCTCCCCTGCCGAGCGGCGTCCCCTTCATGGATGAAAACCATGCGCTGCAAAATATGGAGGCGGTACAGGAAGTGCTGTTTGCCCATCCTTTCAACATCAGCATATTCACCGGGCATTATCATGTGGATAAGGTGATCCGAAAGCGCAACATCGTCGTGCACATCACGCCTTCCTGCTTTTTCCAGATTGGGCAGCAGTCCCGCGAATTTCAGGTGGACCACCGGCGCATCGCACTGCGGGAAATCTACTGGGAGAACGGCGTAATGATGAACGCGGTGCACTATTTGCCGGAAGGCGATCATACTGCCCGGCCGGAGTAAGAAAGGGGCGCTGCCCCGGCTCTGAGGCTGAAGCAACGCCCTCTCCTCCCCTATTTCACTTCCAGCTGCATAGTAGCAGACTCCCCGTTTTGCGTAAGCTCAATGGTGTACTTGCCTTCGTACAGATAGGCTTTTCCGTTATCCGCCGCTTCCACTTTCACGGGCTTTTGATCTTCCGAACGGCCTTTGTTCAGCTCCTCATTGTACGCTTCAAGCACGGAAGCGTCAATCGTCATATCGTACGGTAGGTAGTTCAACCCCTTCACACAGTCTGCTGTAAAGCGGGTGAGCTCAAGCCCGTCCTCCGTTTTCAGGCTTAGCTGTGCCTCGCCGGCAGCACCGCAGTAGAGCGGGAGTTTCACCTCGGGCTCCTCCCGTTCCCAGATCGACTTGCTGCCCCAGTAGGAGCGGTAGCGGATGGGGTCCGGGGTAAAAGCATGCAGGGCTTTCGCCAAAAGCGCATCGTCCAGCTGCTGCAGTTCCTTCACCCGGCCCACGTAGATGGATCGGCCGTGGGTGCCCACGACCACTTCTTTGGCTTTGGGGTGAATGACCAGGTCATGCACCGGCACTGCAGGCAAACTGTTATCCATCAGCATAAAGGACTGTCCACCATCCAGCGAAATATACAGGGCGTGATCTGTACCTACGTAGAGCAGATCCGGGTTGGCGGGGTCTTCTTTGATGACGTTCACCGGCTCTAAGGGCAGGCCTTCGCCAATGCGCCGCCAGTTGCTGCCGTAGTCATCAGAAACGTATAGATAAGGCGTAAAGTCATCGTAGCGGTAGCCATTAAGCGCCACGTAAACGCGGGGCTTTTCGTGAGCAGAAGCCTGTACGCGGCTCACCCACAGGTTTTCCGGCAAACCGGCTGTAATATTCTGCCAACTGTAGCCACCATCTCGGCTGAGGTGCACCAGGCCGTCGTCTGAGCCGGTATACAACAGGCCAAACTGCAGAGGAGACTCATGAATGCTGGCAAGCGTTCCATAGGGCACATCGCCCTTGCGGCCGCCCTGCGTCAGGTCATCCGAAATTTCTTCAAAGTCATTGCCCTGATTCATGGAGCGCAGCAGCTTGTTGGCTCCCATGTAGAGGATATCCTGGTTGTGGTTGGACAGGTGGATGGGGGCCTGCCAGTTCCAGCGATAGGGGCGCTCGCCCAGTTCCGGCTTCGGTGTAATATAAGCCCGCTCTTCGGTGGCGGTATTGATACGGAAGTAATTGCCAAACTGGAAGCCGGTGTAAACGGTGTTGTTGTCGCGGGTGTCGATGGCCACCTGCATGCCGTCCCCGCCCTGAATACTGCGGTACGGGTACTGCCCGGTGGAATGCCATCGGTCGCTCGCCTCGTAGGTGCTCGGCCCCATCCACACACCATTATCCTGCAATCCGCCGTAGATACGGTAGGGCTCCGCGTGGTCCACCGCGACGGTATAGAATTGACCTACAGCCGGGCTATTGCACTTGGCCCAGTATTCGCCATCATCGTAGCTGATATTGATGCCGCCGTCGTTGCCCAGGATGAGGTGCCCCTCTCGCTCAGGGTTGATCCAGAGAGCGTGGTGGTCGGCGTGCACGTTGTCCTGCATGACGTTGGACCAGGTTTTTCCGCCATCGTCGGAGCGCAGTATGGGCACGCCCATCACGAATATTTTATCCGCATCATTGGGGTCCACCCGGACCTGCCCAAAGTAATAGCCGTAAGAATTATACACCTGATCGATGTAGCCGTCGTGTGTTTTGGACCAGCTCTTGCCACCATCGTCGGAGCGGTAGACCTCCAGCCCGATCACCGGTGTGTCAAACAGCAGGGAGTTAGCATCTTCCACGTATTCTACCAGTGCCAGCGGCTGCAGGTCACCGCTTTTGACCTGTTCGCGTACCGATTCTGCTGTATACTTTCGGGGGAAGCCGTTGCCGCGCAGGTATTCCTCAATTTCGTATACCGGCAGCTTTAGAAAGTCTTCGCCACTCATCGCGCGCAGCTCTTCTTTGCTAAGGCCTTCCTCTTCTTCTGCTTCCTTAGGCCGGCGGCCATAGTTGTCAAGCGCAGCGTACAGCACGGTCTTTCCGTTTTCCACCACTGCATCCACACCAATGCGGCCTACCCCTTCGCCGGTGGGAAAGCCACTGCCCGCTGTGGTGAGCCGTGTCCAGCTGTCGCCCCCGTCTTCGCTTTTGTAAATAGCGGATGCCGGGCCGGACTCTACAAAATTCCAGGCGTAGCGCTCCCGCTCCCAGCTTGCCAGATAGAGCGTATTGTTGTTGAGCGGATCGCGCAGCAAGTCTACCGCGCCGGCATTATCTCCGAGCGCCAAGGTATGCGACCAGCTCTGTCCGCCATCGGTAGTCTTATACAAGCCGCGCTCTTCGCTGGGTGAGTAAAGGTGGCCGAGGGCAGCCACCCAGGCTGTATTCGGGTCTTCCGGGTGCAGCAGGATGCGGCCGATGTGGTGTGTCTCCGCCAGGCCGAGGTGTTCCCAGCTCTGCCCGCCGTCCGCACTTTTGTAGACACCGGCGCCCGCGTAGGAAGAACGGCTGGAATTGACTTCTCCGGTACCGACCCAGATGATGTCCCGCTCCCAGTCTACTGCAATATCGCCGATGGTCATTACGGCTTCCTGATCGAAGACAGGAGTAAAGGAAAGGCCGTTGTTCTCGGTTTTCCACAGGCCGCCGGAAGCATAAGCCACGTAGAAGTGGGTAGGGTCTTCTTCCCATACATCGATATCCGCTACCCGGCCGCTCATGACGGTGGGGCCGACGTTGCGGAATTCGATTTCATTGACGATAGAAGCTTCCTTCAGCGCCATCCGCTGCTGATAGCTCGACAAACGCTCGTCTGCCGGGGTGGGTGCCGGGCTGTCCTGAGCAGAAAGGCTGCTCACAAGCAATAGGAACAAAAAGGATAGTAGCCGCATGTTTTTCCAGCTAAAAAAAGGAAAATTTCTGAGCTGCCCTACTTTCCGGCGGATTGAGGTAGCGCTGCCGGCTGTCGTGACGGAGGTGTGGCCGCCTCGTTTAGCGCAAACGCTGCCGGGCGGTGCGGATGCGGCTTTTGACGGTATTCAGCGGAATATCGATCAGCTCAGCGATTTCCTGGTAGCTGAGGCCCTCCAGGTAATACATCAGCGGCAAGCGGTAAAGGATGGGCAGGCGGGCCATACGCTGGAACAGGTCTTCCAGCTGTAAATGCGATTCTGCGGCATTGTGCTGTACTGCCTGGCCACGGTACAGGTAGGCTTGCGTAAAGGGTGCCCGCTGTATTTCGCTGCCCCGCCGTTGCCGGCGATAGTTGCTCACGAAGCAATTGTGCATGATGGTCAGGCTCCAGGCCTTGAAGTTGGTGCCGGGCTGAAATTTGTGGAGGTTCTCTAATACTTTGAGGTAAGTATCCTGAAGCAGGTCGCTGGAGGCGACCGGGTCCTTCGTCAACCGGAGTGCGTAGGCTTCCAGGTCGGAACGAATACTCAGCAGGTGTTCTGAAAGGGGCATAACGGGGTGTTTGGGCGAAAAGGGTTAATTCTGTTAGTTCGGCATTCCAAGAACCAACAAGGTAAAAAAATTATGGTTTAGCCTGTTCCCACTTTTCGATCAATTGCTCAATACCATCGGCGAGATAGGCGTGAAAGGCCTCCAGGCGGTGCAGTTCGGCGTTAAAATCATCATATTTCCCGGATTGCCGCTCTTCCAGTACGCTCGCTATGAGGGCCTGCATTTCTGTCAACTGCCGAAAGCGTTCCTTGAGCCGGACGTACCACCTGTCGGGATTGATACGGAAGTAACGGCGGCGGTCTCCACTGAAGGTAATGTACTCTACCACTCCATCGTTTTGCAAAAATTTGAGCGCGGTGCTGATGGAGCTTTTGCTGGCGTTCATAAACTCCTGAATCTCGTAGAAGTCTTTGTGGGGAGGCTCTGCCAGCAACAGATAGGCAAAGACGCGGCCAGTCATGGGGGTAAGGCCTGCTTGTTCAAAAAAAACCCCCATTCGTTCTACCTTCCGCTGAATGCGTGCTTTCTTGCTTTCGGGTTCTTTGCGCTCCGTCATGCCGTATCTTTAAAAAAACAATAGCTGGCGGGCTAAGATAAGGCGAAATCAGGCTTTTGCAAATGAATATGCAACAGCTTTGCAGGTTTTGACAAGAATCAGGCAGTACGTGCCGGCTAACTACTTCAGCATTTGCTCCAGGGCGGTAATCCGGTCCACCCGGGTGGGGTCAAGGCGCCTGGCGTACTGCAACGCTTGCCTGGCCAGCTCCGGGCTGTCGAATTCTGCATAATTTTGAGCCCGGTCGTACCAGATTTCCGCATCTTTTTTGAGCCCTGCCAACAGATTCTCCTTCTTGAGGTTGGTGACGGAGTCTACGACTATGCTCAGGGCTTTTTCGTAGTTTTTCAAGGCAGGCAGTTTGAGTGTATCGGTCAGGTCGGTTGTATCCTTCTTAACCAGGTCATCGGCATTTTGCACCAGTTCGGCAACTTCATCGAAGGCTTTGAGCTGCTGACTGATGAATTCGAGCGTGTCGAGGTATTCATTGCCGAGCTCATTGCCTTTGATCACTTTTAGTGCTTCGCTCAGCCGTGCTTTGGCAGCGTTGTAGTTGCCGCCTTCTGCCAGGGACTGGCTGCTTTTCAGGTCAAACTGTATGGTCTGCCTGGTCAGTTCTCTTTGCGCCCGCTCTGCCTCGCCTTTTTGGTCAAAGGCATAAAAACTGAGCAGGATGGCCACTACAGCCAGGCTCACTATGAGCGGAAAAAGCCTTTTGCGCAGCCGGGCACGCTTTTTCTCTTCTGCTTCTTGGCGGAGGCGGGCGACTTCCTCATGGCTCGCTGCGATAAACTGTTCGACTTCGGCATCAAGGGTCAGCAAAGGCAGATATTCTTCCAGCACATTCAGCTGCCGCTCGGTGAGGAAGACTTCATTGTCTTTGTACTCTTCAAAGCTGTGTTTTAGCCGGCGGTAGATTTGGTTGATCTGCCGTTGCTGTTCTGTCCGGTTCTGGTCAATGATGGCGGCGATGCTGTCGTGTGCAAGTTCGGCCACCTCCCCGGCAGCGCGCAGGATGCGGCGCCTTTCCAATTCTTCCAGCAGAAAGGAGCGGGCTTCTTTAGTCAGGAATGGGGTGAGCTCGCAGAAAGCCGCTTCCGGCAGCAGGAGCTCCCCTTCCCGATGAAAGTGGACGGGCCGTTTGGTGCCTTCCCGGGTCACGAGGGCATCGAGGGTCCTGCGTACCGCATCATCAGGCAAGCCTTCAAATTGTTGCGTGAGTTTATACTGCAATGCGGATTCCTGCTCCTGCACAAAGCGTTCCAGCACATTCTCTATGCTTCCTGCACGTTCGATGTCCGAATGCCGAAACGTCAGAGGGGGCAAAGGGCTTTCCGGCACCTGATCCGGATAGGTTTCTGCGTAGCACTCCCGGTAAAGCAAATCAAGATAGACTTGCAGGTAGGGGAGCTGCACCCCGGATTTCTCTCCCGAGATATTCCGCAGCATTTCTTCCAGCCGTTTCTCTTTCGGGGGCTCCAGCCCGATATTGAATTGTTCAAAGGAAGCCCCCATCACATGCATCAGGTTTTGCCGGTTCATAGGCTCTACGCGCAGGCGGAAGTCGAACAGGTACGGGATGTGCTGCTCCAACTCGTAAAGATAACCGAGGTACTCCTCCCGCATGACCAGCATGACCCGGCACGGCAGCTCTGCGTCAAGCAGCTCCCGCAGGCTCTTTGCAAACTGCCGCTGTTCTTCACTATCCCCAAGGATGTACAGCTCTTCCAGCTGATCAAAAATCAGGTATACCGGGCTTAGGTAGTCTCTGAATAATTCGCTGACCTTATCAGGCAGGCTCATGGCCCGCTGCCGTTCTTCCGGCAGGTAACTATTGAGGCTTTCGTGCAAAGCGGCGTTGATGTCGTCTCCTCTGCGGATGAAAAACGGGAACCAGTCAGGCCCGTCAAATTTACTGGCCAGGCCGCACTGAATCAGGCTGGTTTTACCGGTGCCACTCAGCCCGTAGATAAGCTGAACCGGAGATTCGAATACCATCTGGTACAAGCGGTTGGTCTCTGCTTCCCGGCCAAAAAAGGCATCTTTGTCCCGCAGCGTAAAGGAATCCAGAAATTTGAACGGGCTTTTCATAGGTCTTTGATGTTTTTCTTGAAAACAAGGTGGGCAAAGGCATCGAACTGTTCCTGTATGACCTGGTAGGTTTCACGGTCGCGGGCCGTATTCAACGGAGCATCATGGCGCTTATACACATGGCGGAAGGTGAAGCTATCCAGATACCGGTCGTAAAACATGAAGTGATGAAGTTTGGCCAGCGTCTTATCCTCACTGAACGCATTCTGGTCGATGACAAACGGAGAGAGGTTCAGATAGCCGTCCGTATCTTCCCGGTACAGGCATACGGAAAAAGTGTACATCGGTGCCTGCCGCTCTTCCGTTACGTCATCCAGCTCATGGTGGAACTTCTGAATCAGCTTTACGACTTTATGGCTGTACCGCGTTTTTGCCTGATGCCGGTAGTGATGCGTCTCTATATCCCGTACAGAGCGTAGCTTGTAGTGGGCCAGGAAATTGAAGCCAGCGTAGAAATCTGCCAGTGCTTTCTCCGCTTGTTGGCAAACCGATGGCCATTCTTCATCGCTCAGGCTGCGGATCTTTCTGTCCGTCCATTGATTGAGGTAACCTACGGAAGCACCGAAATCGGTATCGGGCTGATCAAACCGCGGCAGAGACTCCATCTCTTTGCAGAACAGGACCGCCTGATTTCGCCGGAGCAGTTCCCGCAGGGATTCTGCAAGTGCCGGCATATCAAATTCATCCCTTTCTTCCACACCTGCCCGAAAAAACGCCTTCAATGGCTCAGCAAAGCCGTTGCTCAGCGCACGGGCTGCGTTTTGCCTGGCCAGGTACAAGTCCCAGCATTCTGCCAGGAAGATGAATACGGCAAGCTCCATGAGGGTGCGGTACGCAATTGCGATTTGCTTTATACGGTCCGGGTTCTGATCAATAAAGAAGGTATTCTCAGAGCCTTGCTGCGGCCGTGCCATGAGTACCCTCAGCTGTTCGCTTAATGGCAAAGGGAGCGGCTCCAAAACAGCTTCTGCTGTATCGCTTCTGCTCGCGGCTTTTCCTTTGCGGAGCACTTCCCGCGCCTTGGGGTAATAATCCGAAAAGGCCTGAAGTAGCTTGGGGATCAGTATGCTGTTGCTCTGAAATGAGGCGTTCGCCTCTGTGTATCCGCTCCGGTTGGGAAGCCTCCAGTGCAGCACGGAGGAGTTGCCGGGCAACAGCCCCCAGGGAGTCGTATTCCCCTTTTCTGCCTCCGCGTAAAGCAAATCGAGGCTGCGTACTACACTGATGTGGTTGTGGGCCAGCCGAACCTGCCTGATGGCTTGATCGAATGCCTCCTCCACGGTAGCACTCTGACTACAGAGGTACTTGTAAAAGGTTTTGCTGAATACAGTGGCTTCCCGGTCACCCACCGGAGCACTTGTGAAGACGACCGCTGGTTTGGATTTTAGATTGACCAGTTGCTCCACTTCGCCGGCGGTGGAGCAGCCGTTCAGCACAACCAACCTCAAATTGGGGCATTGCGCCAGGTACTCATTGATGGTTTCGATATGCGCATTGAAGTCCGCCAACCTCAACTGATCGCTGCCGGCGTGCCCGCTGTAGTGAAACAGGATAATTTCATCCCTGAAAAATTCCAGATAATGCCCCAGCGTCTCCGTACGGACAGACGAATCCCGGAAGATGGCCAGGTGCTTCTGCCGCTCTCGTTCAGCAAACAGCTCGTACAGCTTTTCGTCTTCCTCCCGCAGCGTTCCGAGCGGATTATCCTCATCGTTTGCAAAAACTAAAAATACTCGATTCCCCATTTCGTCATTCTTTTCCCAGTAATTGATCGATTTCCCGGCCCAGCTGTTCCGCTACAGCGGCCGTATCAAAACCACTGCCGGAGGCCTGTGCCTGTTGCAGTTGCGCTCTCACATACAGGGGAGACGGCAGCGTATGGACTGTACCCCGGGAAGTGCCCGCCAGAATGTAATGCCCGTCCGGGGTAAACATCACGTCGGTTACGGGTGCACCCAAATCAATATCCATGAGCAGCACACCTTTTGCCGACCACATTTTGAGCGTATGATCCATTGAGGCCGACACCACTGCCTGGTCTTCCGGGCGGGGCGAAAACGCAGCAGAAAGGACCGGCCCCTGATGCCCGCTTAGCCGAATCACCTTATCCTGCGGCAGGTATAAAATGGCGTCATTCCCACTGCCAATGGACAGGAAGCTGCTTTGCCCTTTACCCTGTATCAGCCGGTTTACGCCGGGATGAGCGTAGAGCTCCTTCCGTATCCAACTGCTGCCCCCCTGATGGGTGTACCGAATTATATCTCCGTTTTGCAGGGCTACCAGCAATTCGGCTCCAGCAGAAGTGAAGGCTACGACGAAGGCAGGGTACTCCTCCCGGAAGGCTTTCAGCAAGCCATTTTGACCCCAAAGCATTACCTGTCCGTCCGAATAGCTGCTGAGTATTTGTGCTCCATCGGCCGACAACACGGCGGCAATAACCAGCTCATCTCCGGCATCATCCAGCCGCCGGGCTTTGTCCGCACCTCCACCGGGCTTCCAGTGATACAGGCTGCGCATGGTGCGGATCAGCACACTGCTGCCATCCTCAGATAGCTGCAGGTCGGCTATGGGTGCCGCGTCTTCCACTATGGTGCATACCTCTTCCCCTTCCGGGCTCCAAAGCAATACCTTGCCGTCCCGCCCGGCAGATAAAAGGTGGCCGTCCGGTAGTGCTTTTACCCGGACTATAGTGCCATCGTGGCCGGATTTTTTCAGTAAGGCAGTTATTGTATCGGCCGCTACCCGTTTGATACTGGCACCGCGCCCGCCTACAATTAAAGCGCTGTCAGCCGGCAAGGCCACCGCTGTGAGTATGATATCTTCTTCCGCTATGCCAACCTCTTCTGTAAACTGCCCGAGGCCTGTCAAATCCTTAATGCCCGATACTCCGGCAGTTTGGTATCTCAGGCGGCGCACGCTTGTATCCCGGCTGATGACGTGGAAGGACTGCCCGTCTTCCGCCATTTCCATGGCGATGATCCCTGCATTTTGGCTGCTGATGAGGAGCTCACCGTAACGCTTGTAAACGGCAGCGCTAAAGGCACGGTGTACCGCGGAAGGCACCTGTATGGTATCCAGTTTACGATAAGCGTGGAACGCTTTTTTCAGGGCCAGCTCTGCGGAGTCTTTCTGCAAATCCTGCATTGCGGCATCCGCTACGTAGACGCTGTAAAAAAGCCGGTAATTGCGGTCTGCCCGGTTGCGCTCAATACGCGCCGTGTCCCGTTGCTGCAGGGCTTCTTTTTTCTCTTTTTCTATTTTATCATTCAGGTCTTTAAGGCGATCCCGCTGTTGAGCGATAGTGTCGGCAATTGCAGTGAGCTCACTCACCCGCAGGTCCAGTGCCTCGATGATTCTGCGCTCGGCTTTTCCGTCAGAAGGGGCATTGGGCGATATACGGGCCAGGATGAATTTCTTGATGGCTTCCTCGAATTCCCGCTCTTCCATTGCCCGGTTGCCCAGATACATATTGTCCCGGTATGCCGTAGCAACCTGGCCGGCAGATTGTGCAGCGGCGGCAGCCCAGGCTGCCCAAAACAAAAATGTTGTAATCATAACCCGCATAGCTAGAAGTTGTAGGTGAGTGAAAGGCCCAGCGTTCCGTCCGGAGCCGGCAAGCCTGAAGGCAAGCTGGAAGGCAGGCCCAGCAGGGGCTGAAACTGTAGCTCAGGGCACAACTGACGCTGTAATTCCCGGTTCTTTTTGTTGTTGCGGTGCCGGAGCAGCCCCCAGATCGCGCTGCCGGCTAAAAGTACGGCCCCCGCCGCGCGAGTGATCGTTGCCCCCCGGTGGTTGGGGCGCACCTTATCCTCATAAATCGGGTCTGCATCGCTTTTAGCCTCCTGTGCCCGGTAGTTGCCGTAGTGGACGTCGGCTCGGTGCTCTAAATGCAGAGATACGAAAATACTTGTGGCCCCCAGCCCGCCGAAGATAGTCTCTCCCCAATAATTTTCCGGATAGGTGAGCTTCTGAATTTCATAGGAACAGCTGATGGTATCCCGCCCGCGCGCGAGGACTATATCGTACTGCGTGATGCGGAGCTGCAGCACTACCGGGCCGCTGAGCTGCCGGATGTTGCTGTTATCGGCGCTGTTGATGATTTGGAAAGAGTGGCTCAGGGGGCCCTTGCCGGAAATTCCTTCCCCCAGTACGCCTTCTATCCTTTCTACGGGAATGCGCTGCAGCCCATTCGCTGTCTGGAAGCCGAGCAGCTCTATTGCGTATAAGCCGTTGTATTTTTTCAGCTCGTAGTGTACCGTGAGGTCCGCGTTGTCGACTTCAATGTACAGGCTTTTCAGCATGGATGCAGCCGCCGGCATCTCCGGGATATATTCGCCATTTTGGGTGATATCAAGCGAGACCGGAAACAGCAGTGTCCGACGGTCTTCAATTTGCCGGCCCTGACCGAAGGCAAAAGTCAGGGCGACCAGGATAAAAAGGGTTACGAATAG
Source organism: uncultured Phaeodactylibacter sp. (assembly GCA_913062745.1). Taxonomy (GTDB): domain Bacteria; phylum Bacteroidota; class Bacteroidia; order Chitinophagales; family Saprospiraceae; genus Phaeodactylibacter. The sequence continues at coordinate 759 of CAJXXJ010000017.1, read as the reverse complement.
TGGTTTCATAGTATGGGTTTAGTGGTGTTTGAGTGCCGTTGCCGGCAAAAAGCCAGCTTAATCCACCGGCACGTACATCCAGAATTCATTGGTCAGGCCATCTTCCACACGGCCGATGCCGATGAACCCTTTTCGGTCATCTACGCTTAGGCCTACACCAGCACTCAGGGTATTCAGGCCGCAGCCGGTAGCGTTCACCAGTGTGGAAGGCAGCATCAGTTTTTTCAGGTTTAAGCTGAGCAGGTTGCCCGCAGCATCTTCACCACCACCGTAGTAGAGCGTTTGCCCGATGGGAAAAAGAATGCCGAAGGAAGAGCCGAGCCCTTCTATCTCATCCACTACATTGACCGGACTGCCGCTGCTGCTGAAGTAGATGGTCGCTGCCGGCGAGCCGGACATTCCGTCATCTCCCCCCAGCAGGTAATTGCGGCTGCCGGAAGCAATGCCTACTGCCCCCCTCCTGCGGAACTGATCTTCCTGCCTGACCAATAACTCCCAAGTACTACCTGACAGCCGCCAGAGGTCGCCCAGCAGAGCACCCTGGGTTTCCACTTCATCGGGATCGATCATTTTATTAAAATTTACGTCATTCCACTCGGAGCGGGTCAGGATGGGGTTTGCACTAAAGTTTTCGCCGTAAGGCAGTTCATTCTCTCCGCTCGTGATAATAACCGCTACTGAAGTGCCGTGCATTGGGTCCTCTACGAGAATGATATAATTGTCCTCATCATCTTTTTCAGTAATCTCTGCTATGCCGTC